>CALLVJ010000362.1 GCA_938010625.1 uncultured Stomatobaculum sp.
ATGGAGGGACAGAAAGTCATCAAGGTGTTCTCCCATGAGCCGCAGAGCATTGTGGATTTCGAAGTGCGGAATCGGAAGCTCCGGGATGCGAGCGCGAGGGCCAATGGCATTGCAAATGTCCTGATGCCGATTGCGGCGCAGCTCGGCAGACTGCAGTATGTGCTGATTGCGATTGTCGGCGCGACCTTTGCGCTGAGCGGTAACTTTGGACTCAGCATTGGCACGCTGGTCGCCTTTCTGACCATGGATCAGAACTTTACGCGCCCGATCACCCAGATTTCGACCCAGCTCAATGCTGTCGCGATGGCGGCGGCAGGTGCTGACCGTATTTTCCAACTGCTCGACACACATTCCGAGACCGACGAAGGCTATGTGACTTTGGTCCGCGCGAGCAGAAATCCGGACGGTTCGCTCACCGAAACGAAGAAACGCACCGGTCTCTGGGCGTGGCGCCATGTGCATAAGACAGATAACAGCGTGGAACTGATCGAATTGAAGGGGCGCGTGGAGCTCGAACATGTCGATTTTGGCTATGTGCCGGAGAAGACTGTGCTTCACGATATCAGCCTCTTTGCGGAACCGGGACAGAAAATTGCCTTTGTCGGCTCGACCGGCGCCGGCAAGACGACCATCACGAATCTCATCAACCGCTTTTATGAGATCCAAAAGGGCAAGATCCGCTACGACGGCATCAACATCAGAAAGATCAAAAAAGCAGATCTCCGCGCTTCGCTCGGCATCGTGTTGCAGGACACGAATCTCTTCACTGGAACAGTCATGGAGAATATTCGCTTCGGGCGGCTCGACGCGACGGATGAAGAGTGTATTGAGGCGGCAAAGCTCGCGAATGCAGACGGTTTTATCAACCGCCTGCCGGATGGCTACCAGACCATGCTCCGCGGCAACGGCGCAAACCTGTCCCAGGGTCAGCGCCAGCTGCTTGCGATTGCGAGAGCAGCGGTCGCAGATCCGCCGGCATTAATTCTCGACGAGGCGACTTCCTCGATTGACAGCCGGACTGAGCAGCTTGTGCAGAGCGGCATGGATTCGCTGATGAAGGGGCGCACGACCTTTGTGATTGCGCACCGCTTAAGCACAATTAAAAATGCGGATTGCATCATGGTCATGGAGCAAGGCAGAATCGTTGAGCGCGGCAACCACGAGGAACTGCTCGAGAAGAAGGGGCGCTATTACCGGCTCTATACCGGAAAGCAAGCTTGAGAAGCCGCACGCTGCGTGCTATGATAATTCCAGATAAACTGCACAGAGAAAAGGCGGGACAGGCATGAAGAAGAGAAGAGTAATGCTGAAACTTTCCGGCGAAGCGCTCGCAGCTGCTGGCGGAAAAGGCTATGACGAGGCAAGGGTTCGCGATATTGCGCGCCAGGTGAAGCGCTCGGTCAAGGCAGGTGTTGAAGTCGGCATTGTGATTGGAGGTGGCAACTACTGGAGAGGCAGAGCCGGGACGGAGATTGCCCGCGTCAAGGCAGATCAGATCGGTATGCTCGCGACCGTTATGAACTGCATCTATGTGTCCGAGATTTTCCGCGGCGAGGGCATGGAGACCGAGATTTTCAGTCCTTTCCTCTGCGGCGCCATGACAGAGCTGTTTTCCGTTGACAAGGCGAATGCGCTTTTTGCAGCGGGCAAAGTGCTATTTTTTGCGGGCGGCACAGGGCATCCGTACTTCTCGACGGATACTGGCATTGCACTTCGGGCGGTCGAGCTTGGCGTCGATGAGATTCTGCTCGCGAAGTCGATTGACGGCGTCTACACGGCGGATCCGAAGCTCGACTCGAACGCAAAGCGCTACGACACACTGACCATGCAGGAGATGATTGACAAGAAGCTTGCAGTCATTGACTTGACGGCGAGCGTACTCTGCATGGAGAACAGGATTCCGCTCGCTATTTTTGACCTGCACGGCGAGAATGCAGTTGCAGATGCGCTTCGCGGTGAGATTCACGGCACAAAGGTGACGGTATAACAACACTATCCTCTGGAGGACGAGATGGCAGACTTAAAGGAAACACTCAAAGAGCTGGAAGAGAGAATGAACAAGACGATTGTGTTCATGCAGGAGGAGTTCTCGGCAATTCGCGCCGGCAGAGCCAATCCGCACGTTCTGGATCGCATCACGGTGAATTACTACGGCACGCCGACCCCGTTACAGCAGGTCGGCAATGTTTCGGTGCCGGAGGCAAGAATGATTCTGATTCAGCCCTGGGACAAGAGTCTCTTAAAGGAGATTGAAAAGGCAATTCTGACCTCGGATCTCGGCATCAATCCGACGAATGATGGCTCGGTGATCCGTCTTCTGTTCCCGGAACTCACCGAGGAGCGCAGAAAAGCGCTGACCAAGGATATCCGGAAAAAGGGAGAGGCGGCAAAGGTTGCCGTCCGCAACATTCGCCGCGATGGCGCAGATGCCTTCAAGAAGATGGAGAAGGCAAATGAGATCACCGAGGATGATCTCGCGGATGCAAATGAAAAGCTGCAGAAGCTGACGGACAAGGCAGTGGAGCGCATTGACAAGGCGGTCGAAGTCAAGGACAAGGAGCTTATGACAGTCTGACGAACCGTTAAAGTTTGGCAGAGTGGCGGTCCCATCAGGACCGCCTTTTTTGAACATGAGGAGGCAGGATGACAGAGCGGCTGACAGGGAAAGTGATTCCCGCACACATTGCAATCATATTGGACGGAAATGGCAGATGGGCGGCGGAGCGTTCCCTGCCGCGCGCCATGGGACACAAGGCGGGCTGCGAGGCAGTTGAGCAGACTGTCAGAGACTGCGCGGCGCTCGGCGTCAAATATCTCACGGTCTATGGATTTTCAACGGAGAACTGGAAGAGGTCGGAGGAAGAGGTCGGCGCGCTGATGCACCTCTTTCGCCTGTACTTAAAAAAACTGTTGAAGGTCGCAAAAGAAGAGGGCTGTTGCTGCAAAATGATTGGAGATAAGACGCGTTTTGCGCCCGATATCATTGCGTCGATTGACCGCCTGGTTGAGGAGACGAAGGACAACACCGGCATGACTTTTGTGATCGCGATCAATTACGGCGGCCGGGATGAGTTGCGACGGGCCTTTTTGCGCCTGCTTGAACAGAAACAGGAGAGCGGAGACACAGAACTCACCGAGGCAGAAATTTCGGACAGTCTCGACACAGCAGGCATTCCGGATCCGGATCTTCTGATCCGCACGAGCGGCGAGCTTCGTCTCTCAAATTTTCTGCTCTGGCAGCTCGCCTACAGTGAACTTTATGTGACCTCGCTCTACTGGCCGGATTTCAACATGGAGGCGCTGGAAGATGCAATTCTCGCCTACAACCGGAGAGAACGCCGCTTTGGCGGCAGAGCGAAGTAAAAAGGAGGATAGGCCATGTCCCGCCTGTTGAACATCATTGGCAGCCAGAAGTTCCGCCTTCGGCTCTTGAGCGGCATTGTGCTGGTGCTGCTCGCCTTTCTTGCCATCCGGCAGGGCGGGCTTGTGCTCTACTGCAGCATGATGGCAATTTCGCTGATCGGGCAGTTTGAGCTGTACCGCGTAGTGAAAATGGAGAGAGAACCGCTCGGTATCGTCGGATATCTATCGAGCGTTGCCTACTATCTTCTGCTGCTCGCAAAACACTATGACTATGGCATGCCGCTCATGATTGGCACACTGATGGCGTTGATGGCGCTCTTTGTGCTGAGCTATCCGCGATACCGAACTGAGCAGATTGCAGTCGGTCTCATGGGCGTACTCTATACGACGGTGATGTTTTCTTATGTGTACCGCGTCCGGACTATGCCGCACGGCGCTTATCTGGTTTGGCTCATTTT
>CALLVJ010000363.1 GCA_938010625.1 uncultured Stomatobaculum sp.
CGCAAACAGCGCGAGACCGGGCTTTTATCTGTCGCACGCGATCATCGTGTCTGCTGTAAAAAAGGAAAAGGCGGACAAAGCGCTTTATATATAAATATAAAATATGCTCCTCATAAGATAGACATCGGAAATATCCAAAAATCTATCCTATGAGGAGCATATTCATGTCTCTCACAGATTCCTGTAGAGCGCAACCACCTTGCCGAGTACGGTGACATCTTTGACGATAATCGGCTCCATGGCGTCATTTTCCGGCTGCAGGCGATAGTGGCCATTTTCCTTATAGAAGCGCTTGACTGTCGCACCATCCTCGATGAGCGCCACAATGATTTCGCCATTTTGCGCTGTGGACTGGCGCGCGACAATGACCAGATCCCCGTCCAAAATGCCCACCTTGACCATCGAATTTCCCTGAACTTTCAGCATAAAGGTCTCCTGGTTCGGAAGATTTTCGGCGGGAATGGGAAAGTAATCGCTGATATTCTGCTCTGCAAAAATGGGGACGCCTGCGGCGACACGCCCCAGAATCGGCACATTGACAACCTCACGGCGCGACAAATTAAAAGATTCATCCACAATCTCAATTGTGCGGGGCTTTGCCGGATCGCGGCGAATATAGCCCGCCTCTTCCAGGGCGCCGAGATGTGCATGTACCGAAGAAGTTGAGCGAAGCTTCACAGCACTGCAGATTTCTCGCACAGATGGCGGATATCCCTTCTGCAAAATACAATCCTTGATAAATTCAAGAATTTCCCTCTGTTTCTCTGATATGGTATCGCGGCTCATAGCTTTTCCTCCGGAACTTCCAGCATTCTCGTTAAAAGTGTATCACGAAGGACTCCAAAAAGCAAACGATTGTTCGCGAAATTTTGTTCGCTTTTCTGCTTGCCGAACCTGCGTTCGTGTGCTAAGATACAAACAGATGTTCAAGAACAAAGTTTCGAGGGAGGATGCCATGTATAAAAACTATGGTCGTCGCATTATGCGCCCGCACAGGCACAACAAACGCGGTCTGCTCGGCTTTTTACTGCTTCTTTTCTTTCTGCTTGCCTTTTTCGCCGGTCGCGCCTCGGTGGCACGCGCTGGCGAGCTCCCGGATCACAGCGAGGCCTATCGCTACCGCGCTGTCAAAATTCAGGTGGGAGATGAGCTCACTGATTTTGCCGCTCTCTATAACCAAGGATTGTATCGCTCCGATGAGGCTTATCTGAAAGAGCTGTGTCGCGTCAATCATATTGACCGGAACACCCGCCTGTATCCAGGCTGTTTCCTGACCATACTAGAGGCAGTGGAAGAGGAGACTGCGACCGAGTAGGTGCAGCTTTCTCCCCTTAGCTCTCCTCGCGCAGTCTCACCTTATTCCGCGCGCTGCGCCGATGATCTTCCTGAATCGCCGCATAGTGCTTTTTCGTCGTATTGACATCGCTGTGTCCCAGGACGTCGGCGACCAGATAGATATCTCCGGTTTCGCGATACAGCGTGGTGCCATAGGTACTGCGCAGTTTGTGCGGTGTGATGTGCTTGAGGGGCGCTGCCGCGAGCGCATACTTTTTGACCAGTTTTTCAATGCTCCGCACAGAGAGGCGTTTTTGCTGCAAAGACAGGAAAAGCGCCTGTTCCTGAAATTCTTCCGTCAGCAGCGCTTCCCGTTCCTCCATATAGTTGAGAAGTGCCTCCTCAACTTCATCTCCAAAATAGACAATCTGTTCTTTTCCGCCTTTCCTGTGAACACGGATGCCGTCATTTTTGAAATCCACATCATTGAGATTCAGTCCCACACATTCAGAGACACGAATGCCTGTGCCAAGCAGAAGAGTAATCAACGCCAAATCCCGAAGCTTGGTCTTCTCATGATAGCGACGCTGACGTTCGCTCAGCTTTTCCCCGGACTCAATCTGATCCAGCAATTCTGCAATTTCATCGACATCGAGACGGATAATCTCTTTTTCATGCAGTTTTGGCAGGAGTACGCGATCCGCCGGATTGCTCTCAATCATCTCTTTCTGATAGAGATATTTATAGAAGCTCCGCAGCGAGGAGAGCTTTCGCTTGATGCCAGTTTCCTGGTTCAGCATTCCCTCCCCTTGTTCTGTGGGTCTATATTTCAAATATTCCATATATTCCTCGAGATCCGTCGCGCGCAGCTTTTCGAGGAGTGAAAGTGGGATTTCCTTTGCAGCGCCACAGCGAGCCGCAAGCGGATTTTCGTTCATTAGATATTGAAAAAATACGCGCAGGTCATAGGCATAGGCAATGCGTGTTCGGGATTGTGTTCTGGGTTCAATGCCGCGCAGATACGTTCTGCAGTAATCCGGAAGCTCCGCAAGCAATTCTCGGAGATGCAGAATATTCGCGCGATCTAGCTCTGCAAAATAGTTGTTGTTTTTTTGTGTCAAATCAGCCATGAGAAAAACCTCCGAAAAGCCTGAAAAACCCTTACCGGAACAGTATACGACATAACTATTCGTTAAACAAGCATTTCGCGAATAGTTTTTGGAATTTACCTGTCATGCTTTTTCTGGCCAGCGCTTAGTACCCCAGCTCTTTGATCAGCGCGGGCACGGTGGTCATGCTCTTCATTCTGCCTACATTCTCGCCGGTAAAAAAGAGTCCTGTGTCCAGATTGCCTCTGACTGCCTCAATCAAGGCATGGGTAATGCAAAACGGTACCTGAGCGGGATTGCATTTCTTAATACAATGAGAACAATGCACCGGCGGAATGCGGCCCGCCAAGCCAAGACGTTTTAGCAAGGGCGTTTGAATCGCCCGCCCCGGCATACCAACCGGGCTGTGGATGATCGAGATGTCCTCCCGGCTTGCACCGAGCAGTACATCTTTATAGGCCTGTGAGGCATCGCACTCTTCGGTTGCAATAAAACGCGTTGCCATCTGCACACCAGCTGCGCCTTGTTCTGTGAGTTCCTGGATATCCGCCTGGTTCCAGATGCCACCGGCGCAAAAGACCGGAATATTGCGTTTTGCCGCCTCGACAAAGGGACGGATATTCTCCAGCACATCCTTTAGGAGTGCCGCGAGCGAGGGAGTCTTACCAGCGAGCAATTCATCTTCTTTGAATCCAAGATGACCACCGGCCTTGGCGCCTTCCACGACGATGAAATCCGGAAAGCGATGGTACTTTTTCATCCAGGACTGCAAAATCAGCTTAGCTGCGCGCCCCCCCGATACAATGGGCGCAATCAGCGCACTGCCTTCTGGCACAAGTTCCGGCAACTGCAATGGCAAACCGGCACCCGAAATTACGGCGTCAATGCCCGAAGCCACAGCTGTCCGGATGGCCGCGGCAAATTGCTGTGTGGCGACCATTGCATTGATGGCGAGCAGACCTCGTCCACCTGAGATATCCCGCGCGTCCGAAATTTCCTGTTTCAATGCGCGTAAGTTTGCCTCTTCCGGATTCTTATAAAAATCGGTCTCCCGATAGCCGCAATCCGCTGTGCTGATACAACCCATGGCGCCGCAGGCTGCCACACTGCCAGCGAGATGCTCAAGGGAAACTCCGACACCCATGCCACCCTGAATCAGCGGAATTTCCAATTCCCTATGATTGACAGACAAGCGAAGTTCTTCCGACATGGCTGACCTCCTCAACAAAGTTTTGATCAAATCAAAATTCCAGCAGCTCTGCTGGAACTGTTTCCATCCTACGTCATTTTTATGGTCAGGTCAACTAGTATTTAAGACTAGATTATGCGATCCTATATTCCTGCATCGTCAGGCTTTGCATATAAAAACAGCGAGACAGCTATGACTGTCTCGCTTAATAAATCTGATTTTGAGGTCTTCCACCGCCCTCTTTAGTTTGCCGGCAGACCTGCGCCAGGGCCTACAACCTCGGTCTCTGCACTGGTTGTCGCACTGTGTCTGTTCTCCTGAATACCTGATCCCGGACCTCGTTCCGTCCCACTGTTCTCATCGGAATCTGTACGATTTTTCTCGTCATCCTGCTGCCTGCGGCCATCCGGCTGCACACGGCCACTATGACTGTCTGTTGTTTCAGCGGACGCACTGGTCGCACTCTCACTGTGGTGCTTCTTGCGGCTCTCTGTCTCCATCTCTGTCGTGGCTACCTCGCTGGAAGATTCTGCCGTGCTGGTCTCGGTCGCTGCACTCTCGACCGCATTGCTGCTCTGCTTGCGACTCTTCTTCTCCTCGCCCGTGGTCTCGGCCTCCCTATGTTTCTTTGTCTTTTCTCTCACCGCCCCAGTATTGCCAACAGCGCCCGGTTTATCCGTCTGGATATCAATCTTCTCGCCCTTGCCTTTCATACCAGTTTGCTTGACAATATAAGCACTCACTTCCTTTACAGAAGCGCTCGGCTGATAATTTTCCTGTTGATACAGAAACTGATGCAAGCTTACCACATTGCTCTCCAGCGTAACCGGTACCACACAGTCTTTTTTCTCAACCCAGGCAGTGTCGCGCTCAAATGGGAAGCCGGAGCTCTCCGCAATGTGATACTTTTTGATATCCTTTGCATAGGCGAGGAGGTCATCGACACCCATACTGGTCTTGGTCTCCGGCAATACGGAAGTCACGAGCTCAATGCGCTTTGCGGTATCGGCAGCGCGGATTTTATCCATCAAAAGCGACACCACCTTGCGCTGACGCTCCGTGCGATTGTAATCGCTGTCCATGAGCCTGAGCCTCGCATAGGCAACTGCCTGCACACCATCCAGATGATTTACTCCCGCATGCTGCAGCTGTACCGAGCCAATGCCTGTGGACTTCACTGTCTCTGTAATGAAAGAATTAATATATTTGAATTCTGCAGGTGTGATCTCAATGTCCACACCGCCCATGATATTCACAGCGTCAACCACGGCCTTCCAGTTGAAGGTCACATAGTCATCCGGCTGAATATCAAGATTGTAGCGCATCATCCAGAGCGACTGCTCTGGACCGCCCTTGAAATAGGCCTCGTTGAACTTATGATGCTTTCCACTTTTGTCAATCTGCATAAAAGTATCCCGGAAAATGCTGCAGATGCGGATATCTCCTGTCTCTTTGTTGAGAGATATCAGCATATTAACATCGGAGAGTGCGCCTTGGCCGAGATTTCCATTCCGGGAATCCACGCCAAAAACTGCGACCGTATAGTAGCCGGTCTCATGCGTCTTTTGTCCGAGCAACAGTGTTTTTCCGCCCCAGATCACCAGAAAGACACAGAGAAGTGCAATGAACGCCAGGAAGGGACTTTTGCGCCTGCGACGCGCCGTTGCCGCCCGGGCATCCTTCGGCTGTCGTCTCGGTCGGCGTGCAGCTGTCTTGGCCATCCCTTCCTCCCCACCGCGCTCTTCGCGCCGCGCTTCTTTTGCCCTGTCGGACAGTCCTTCGGGTGTCTCTTCTGGCTCCGCTTCGGCGTGCACCTCTGCTGTCTCAGGCGCTTCCCGCAGCTTTTGTTCAGCCTCTCGTCTGCGGTCTGCTGCCTCCTGCCTGCGCATATTTTCAAGAACCCGCCGTATACTGCGCTTTGCCTGTTCGTCAGCAGTCAGCTGCGACTTTGGCGCAGCACTCTCCGCCTCCCTGGCGATGGATTCTCTGGCTGCTGGTTCTCTTGTTACTTCTGGTTTCTGTTGTTTTGCTGGCTCTCTGTGAACAGGAAGAGACGCGGCGTCTTCCACCGCGTCTTTCTTTTCCGTTCTATGTTGGTTTCGAAGCGATTTGAGACGAGCGAGCTCTTTCAGATATTGCTCGCGCTCTGTCTTGTCATCTGCTGCCATTCCGGAATTCCTCTTCCCTCTTCAAGCTGTCAAGAATCAGCTGTACTGCGCCATCCAATCCAAACTTGCTGCTGTTGATGCAGAGGTCATAGCTCTTGGAGTCCCCCCAGCGCTTGTTCGAGTAATAGTTATAGTAGCTGGAGCGCCGCTTATCGGTCTTCAGCATAATCTCGCGCGCCTTGTCGCGGCTGATATTACCTCCCTGGTAGCCCTGCACCCGGGTGATTTTATCCTCCTCTGCGGCAGAGATGAATACCGAGAGCACACCCGGCATGCCATCCAGCGCATAGTCTGCGCAGCGTCCCACAATCACACAGCTCTCCTGCTGGGCGAGATTGCGGATGGTATCAAACTGTGCGAGGAAAAACAGGATTATGTTACCCGCGACATTATGATAAAACAGTTGTCCGATACCGAAGAAGACCATGCCCACTGGCTGGAACAGCAGTTGCGCCTGATTGAAATGATGGGCTTGGAAAACTATAAGCAAAGCCAACTTTAATAACGGCGGAAAGGAAATTCTATGCAAGGCGACCGTGCCGTTATACGCGAGCTGAATAAAAACCTCGGCCTGCTTTTGGTAACCATCAACCAATATTTCCTCCATGCCCGCATTCTGAAAAACTGGGGGGTGGAAGAACTTTCGGAACACTTTTACAAACAGTCGATTCGCGAAATGAAATCGGCCGATGCCCTGATTGAGCGCATCCTGATGTTGGAAGGCCTGCCCAATCTGCAAGAACTGGGCAAGCTGCTGATCGGTGAAAATACCGAAGAAATCATCAAATGCGATTTGGCCAAAGAAGAAGAAAAACACGCCGCACTGGCTGCCGCCATCGCAGCGTGCGAAGCACAGCAGGATTATGTCAGCCGTGCTTTGTTGGAAAAACAAAAAGACATCAACGAAGAGCATATCGACTGGCTGGAAACCCAGCAGGAACTGATTGCCAAAATGGGTTTGGAAAACTATATCCAACTCGGGGCGCAAGAGGACTAAAACACAAATTACTGCCAAATACAGCAGTTCTCTGTTGCCGTAACGGCATACCGCAAAACGGTATGCCGTTTTTTTTTTGGGCGTATATGGCGGTATCCGTTATCATTCGCCACTTCAAAATATACAGTCAGGAACATTTTATGAGCCATATATTCCTTAACGGCCAAGCGATACGGGCAAACAATATTTTCTGTATCGGGCGCAACTATGTCGCCCACATTGCCGAACTCGGCAACGAAACGCCGAGCGAACCGCTGGTTTTCCTCAAGCCGAACAGTGCCATCCTCAACAGCGGGGGCGAAATCCGCCTTCCCTCATTCAGCGGTAACGTACATTATGAGGCCGAGCTGGTTTTGCTGATCGGCGGCGATGCGGAAGGTCTTGCAGAAGGGCGTGAGCTGGACATCGTAGCCGGTTATGCCGTCGGGCTGGATTTGACTGCCCGCGATATTCAGGACGAACTCAAAAGCAAGGGATGGCCGTGGACGAAGGCCAAAGGTTTCAAGGGGGCGGCCTGCCTGTCGGCGTTTGTTCCTGCCGCCCGTTTACCCGACCCGATGCACTGTACGTTCGATTTTTATATCAACGGCGAGCTACGCCAGCACGGCGACACCGCATTGATGATTTACAATCTGCCCGTGATTTTGCGCGGCTTGGCAGAAACGTACGGCCTGCGGCAGGGAGATTTAATCTTTACCGGCACGCCCTGCGGTGTAGGCAGATTGAACCCGGGCGACCAACTGACCTTGGATTTGGCCGGTTCGGTAAAGGCGGAATTTACCGTTGCAGCCTGACCACTCGTATTATTGACTTTATAAAGGCCGTCTGAAAACAAGCGATACGGATTTTCAGACGGCCTCAAATTTCTGTTTTGACAAATCTTCACGCTTGCCCTAATATCCGCCGCTTAACATTTCTTAGCTTTAAATAACGATAGGAGAATTTATGCAGGCTACAGAATTGGCAATCAATAGTTACTACACCTTGATTGCCGCCACCATCGTTTTGCTGTTCGGCAAATTTTTGGTGCAGAGAATTAAATTTTTGCAAGATTTCAATATTCCCGAGCCTGTGGCCGGAGGCTTGGTGGCCGCGGTATTGATTACCGTACTTCATTCATTCACCGGATTCAGCTTAAAGTTTGAGAAGCCGCTGCAAGATGCCTTTATGCTGATTTTCTTCTCATCCATCGGCTTGAGCGCAGACTTTTCCCGCCTGAAGGCAGGCGGTCTGCCGCTGGTTATCTTTACCGCTATCGTGGGTGCGTTTATTTTCGTACAGAACGTAGTCGGCGTCGGCTTGGCTAAAGTATTGGACATTCATCCCGCCATCGGCTTGATTACCGGTTCGATTACCCTGACCGGCGGACACGGTACGGCAGGTGCATGGGGTCCGACTTTGGAAAAAGAATTCGGTATTGTCGGTGCGACAGGTTTGGGTATTGCCGCCGCCACGTTCGGTTTGGTGTTCGGCGGTTTAATCGGCGGGCCGGTTGCACGCCGTCTGATTAATAAGCAGGGACGCGCCAAAGTTTCAAACAACGGGGAGCAGGCAGATAACTACCAGTCAGATGATGCGTTCGAGAGCCACAGCAAAACCCGCCTGATTACTGCCGATTCTGCTGTTGAAACCTTGGCTCTGTTTGCCGCCTGTTTGGCGTTTGCAGAATTCATCAAAGCGTATCAGCTTGACGAGCAATACTTCTACAAACTGCCGAAATTCGTTTTGTGTCTGTTTGCAGGCGTAGTATTGCGCAACGTATTGACCTTGGTCTTCAAACGCGACATGTTCGACCGTGCGGTAGACGTATTCGGCAACGCTTCATTATCCCTGTTTTTGGCCATTGCCCTGTTAGACTTGAAGCTGTGGCAATTGACCGGCATGGCAGGTTCGGTAACCGTTATCTTGGCGGTACAGACAGTGGTTATGATTTTGTACGCAACTTTTGTAACCTATGTTTTGATGGGGCGAGATTACGATGCCGCCGTCTTGTCCGCCGGACACTGCGGTTTCGGCTTGGGTGCAACGCCGACAGCCGTGGCCAATATGCAGTCCATTACCCAGAGTTTCGGCCCGTCGCACAAAGCCTTCCTGATTGTACCTATGGTGGGCGCATTCTTCGTGGATATTATTAACGCCTTGATTTTGTCGGGCTTTGTCGAATTCCTGAAGAAATAATCTGTAAAGCAATGCTAAAAGCACCTGTTCCGGCTTACCCCCGGCAGGTGCTTTTGTTATGATGGCGCGTCGTTGCCGAGACGTTTTCAGACGGCCTCCCCCGCACAGGAGGCCGTCTGAAAGGATAATGACGCACAGGCATTTGCAGGCTTTGCCGCATCGGCACAGTCATGCACCTATTCGGAAAGGAAACATCATGACCGTTAAACGCTATACCGCCTTATCGGCCGCCGCCGTGATTTTGCTGTTGGCCGCCTGCGGTAAAAAAGAGCAGCCGCAGCCGGAAGATTTGGCTTGCGGCGATCCCGCCGTGATTCAAAACATCCAAAACAGTTTGCAGCAGGCCGTCAAAGAGCAGGCGCGGACGTTCGCCAAAAACGACACGCGCGGATTTGTCGATGCGGATAAAGTCATTGCCGCCGCTGCAGAGCTGACAATCACCCTGAATGACCCGCAACAGGACAACAGCGGCACCAAGCCTTATTGCCAGGCCGATTTGTCTATCACAATCTCTCCGGATACTTTAAAAACCGCCCAAACCAACGCCCCCTTGCTTTACGGCGATAAAACGCTGGCCAAAGTAATCGGCGAGCGCACCGGCATCGGTTCGCTGACATACAAAGAAAACGGCATACTGGGCCAAACCCTCAAATACACGCCCGCCAAAGATGAAAAAGGCAGTTTTTCCATCACCTATGCCGACAACGGATTGGATAACGCCGCCAACGCATTGTCTGCCGCCTTGCTGCCTTACGGCATCAAAAGCCTGCTGCTGATAGACGGCAAGGCCGTCCGTTTGGAAGACGCGCTCAAACAAGTGAAAGAGGGCGGGAAGATTGAGGTGGTCGAAGAAATGGCATCCGAACCCGAGGCCGCCTCTTCGGCAACGGCCGAACCGATGCCCGAAGTGCTGACGCCTCCGGCCAAAAACGAAGAGCCGGCCCCTCCGGGCGTGTCGGATGAAGAGTTGGAGCAGGCACACAGCGATTACCGTGCGGCAGACCGTGAAATCAACAATGTCTGGAGGGATTTGGACAGCGTGATCCAGCAAGGGCTGCGCGACGAGCAGCGCGAGTGGATCAACCGTAAAAACGCGGCCTGCCGCCGCGCGGCCGCCCAAGCCGACAGTCCGGAGCGTGCCGAATATCTGCGGCTGCAATGCGACAGCCGCCAGACCCGCGAACGCATCCAATACCTGCGCGACTACAGCGTGCAGTAAGCCTGCATAACACAGGCCGTCTGAAAATGTTTCGCTGCATTGCGGATATTTTCAGACGGCCGCCCCGTTTTAGCTCCGCAGAAACTCGGCTTCCTGACGGAAGCCTCGTTTTCAGACGGCCTTAGGATGAAGAAGCGCAGTCGGCAAATTGCGCCCAAACGGGAGCGTGGTCGCTGGGTCGTTCCAAGGCACGGGTGTCGTAATCCACCTGCACGTCTTGTAAGGCGGATGCCATCGCGCGGCTGGTCAGGATGTGGTCAATGCGCAGCCCTTGATTGCGTTGGAACATCGCACCGCGATAGTCAAACCAGGTATAAAACGCGCCTTCGGGATGGATTTGGCGCAGGCTGTCGGTCAAGCCCAAATCCAACAAATTTTGGAACCACTGTCTTTCAATTGACGAGCAGAGGATTTTTTCACGCCATTTTTCGGGCGCGTAGCAATCGGCATCGGCGGGCGCGATGTTGAAATCGCCCAGCAGGACCAGTTTTTCATGTCGGGACAATTCGTTGCGGAGAAATTCGGTCAGGGCGGCAAACCATTGTTCTTTATATTGGAATTTCGGGCTGTCCAGGGCTTCGCCGTTGACGCAATAGACATTGATGACGCGCACGCCGTTGACGGTTG
>CALLVJ010000364.1 GCA_938010625.1 uncultured Stomatobaculum sp.
ATCGGTCGACTGTCTCGCCTGCAGAATCATGCTGTCGAGATCGGCATCTTCGATCTGATACTGATAATTGGAACCGCCGGGCTGTTTGCCGCCGTTTGCAATGTCAGAGTAATAAATCTGGTACATATCCGGATCCGGTGTCGCCTGCCATGCCGCGCACCAGATCTCCGCCTGCCCCGCCTGGAGCTTGTTCCACATGTCGGCGGCGTTCGAAAGGTCATTAATGGTTAACTTCATCCCGATGTCTGCGAGTACTTTCTGCGCCTCCGTCATGATCATGAACGACGGGTGATCGCCCGTGCCGCTGCCCGGAATCATAACTGTATACTCCATCTTGGCGCCTTCCGGTGCAGAGACAAGCTTGCCATTTTCCACCTTATAGCCCGCCGCCTCGAAGAAGCCGAGCGCCGCCTTCTTTGCCGCCGCGTACTTGTCCTCATCCGACATGCCGGAGGTGTAAATTGGAGTGCCGTTCACGTCCTTTGAGAATGCGATCTCGTAGCCGTCGTCGGTCGGCTGCGGCGCTGCCCAGGAGGTGTTGGAAATCGGATAATTGATCACACTCGCTCTGTCGCCGTAATAGGTGCTGACTGCGAGGTCGCGGTATGCAGCAAAGATGGTCGCAAAAGCGCGGCGCAGGTTCTTTGACTGCTCGCTGCCCGGCTGTTTGTTCACTGCAACATTGTGTGAATTGATGCCAATATAACCGTAGCCCAGCGCATCGACTGAGACTGTATAAATCTTGTCGCCGGAAATTTCACCGTTGCTGTTTGCCTTCTTGATCGTATCTGCAATCTCATTGGTATAAGACGGATTTGCAATATCTGCTGTGCCAGCCAGAATTGAGTTGACCTGATCAGCCTGGATGATGTAGCTCATGCGCAGATTCTTGGTTTTTGGCTCACCGAGATAATAATTCGGATTTGCCTTCAGCGAGACCACACCGTTCTCATACTTCTCAAAGACATACGGTCCTGCACCGAGCGGCTTCGAGGTCTTTGCGCGAATCATGCTGAGGTCGCCCTTCGGGAAGCCGAACTTGTTGTTTGCGTAGTCATACTGCGCCTTGTCGCCGTAGTAGTGAAGTGGCGAAACAATGAAAGCAAACTGATAAATTGCCTGCGCATCGACCTTGGTCGTTATGATGCGGAACGAATTGTCGCCGGTCTTCTGAATTCCACTGATATTCGGCGCGGAAGTTCCAGTCTCAACGCCGACCGCAAATTCCTGGTAGTCATCCATAAGATCGGAGAACTGTGTCCCTGCGCTCTCCGCCGAGGACATCTCCTTCACATTGCCGTCGTACTTTGCGAGCATCGCATTAAAGAAATCCATCGCGGTCGCATCGGCCTTGAGATCCGGATAACCGTAGTTCGCCGCGACTGCCGCAATCGAATCGCCCTCTTTGTTGCTGCCGCTCGCAATGCAGGAATCCACAATTTCTTTCACAAACGCCTCAGCGGCTTTGTTGTAATTTGCCCAGAACTTCTTCTGCTGTTCCTCGGTCCACTTGGAGAAGTCCGTGTTGCTCTCGCCCGCCTTCACCATCAGGTTGAAGAGCGTGTCCACACCGGTTCTGTACGCCTCCATGCCCTGAATTGGCAGCGCGAATAAGGTAGTAGAGCCGTCATAGGTGGGATCCGCATAGACATACATTGAGAAGATCACATCGTCAACTGTGAGCGGCTCGCCGTCCGAAAACTTGAGACCATCCTTCAAAGTAAAATCGTAATAGACCGTGCCGTCGCTGTTCTCTGTGACCACACAATCTGAAATGCCGTGATAGGTGTACTGCTTGCCGTTATACTCTCTGGTCTCTCCCTCAATGCCTTTCAGAACCACTGAGCCGCTTCGATCTGTATTCAAAAGAGCGACGGTACACTGCATCAGCATATCCGAATCTGAAACAGCCTCATAAAAGAACGGAGAGAACTTGCCATTGAACTCATTGCTGGCATAGACCAAGCTGTCGCTGGTATCACCTGCCTTTGCGTCCCCCGTTTTCTGTGTTCCGCCCGAGGCGCCTGTGTCCTTCTTCGAAGAACAGCTTGCCAGAAGCGAAACTGCCATGGTCGCCGCCAAAAGGGAGGCAACGATCCGTCTTGTCTTTCTCATACCCTTCTCCTCCTTCATGTGATTGATTGCCACACAGCCTCACTGTGCGGCACCTTGCAAGCAGAATGTCTCCCCTCTCACAGGGTTCATCCCAGTAATACCGAAATCATGCGTCCGACAGACGCCAGTTGCGAATCGCCTGATCTGTCTGCCGGAAAAACAAGACAAAGGTCAGCAGAAACAGGAACTGCACCAGAAGCACCAGTCCTTCATCCAGTTTAAGTTCGCCGCGGTGTCGCAGCATCCAGACAAGCTGCGACAGAAAGAAAAGCGCGCCAAACATACCGGCGAGCGCCGCCCGCATCTGCAGACCAGTAAACAGCTGTTTGTAAAGCCACCCGTTCACACTGCCCGCAGCATTCTGCACGAAGCCCACCAGCGTAATCCCCGTGAGCAGCATACAGACCACTTCGAGCGCATAGGGCAGAATGAGCAGCGCCGTGCGTGCCACGGCAACTTTTGGCAGAAAACCTGGCAACAGTGCGAAAGGCCAGAGCAGAAGGTAGCGGATTGCAATGACCCGATTCTCCTGTCTTGCGATTTCCTCTGGCCGCAAATCCTGGTAGCATTTGGCTCTGTCCCGCATTGCTTCTTCGGAGAGCGCTCCATTCCGGTCATAAGGCGTCCGGAACATTCCCATTATTCAATTCCCGACAGATCATAGGCGTCCAGATATGTCGCCGCTGTCTCACAGACTTCTCTCAGGCAGTTGCCCTCAAACGGGCTGTCCAGACCTGCATTTTTTAAGAGCTCTGTGAATACCACGCTGCCGCCCTGGCTCGTATACGCCATATAGTGCTCCCAGGCATCTTTCTGATCCCTCTGAATCCGGTTCCAGAACTGGAGCGCCACGGTCTGCGCCAGGCAGTAGTCGATATAGTAAAATGGCAGCGAATAAATGTGATGCTGCCTCTGCCAGCTCTCCCCCTCCGCATAGAAAGGAATCTCGCCGTCCAGTTTCATCCACGGCTGGTAGATCGCGAGAAGTTCTTTCCACTTCGCATGCCTCTCTTTCGGCGTCAAATCCGGATTCTCGTAGACAATGTGCTGGAAGTGATCAACCATTGTACCGTACGGAATGAAAGTAAGCCCGCCTGTCAGATGGGAATACCGGAACTTTCTCGCATCCGCGCCAAAGAACTCGTCCGCAAAATCCTCTGCAAAATATTCCATTGACATGGAGTGCACTTCGCAGGCCTCAAGGCTTGGCGCTACGGTCCCCATCGGCACGCGGTCGCGGTTTAAGTAGGCCTCAAACGCGTGTCCGGCCTCATGGGTCACAACTTCCACATCATGCTGGGTGCCATTGAAGTTCGCAAAGATAAATGGAGTTTTATAATCCGGAAGCTCCGAGCAGTAGCCGCCACCCTGCTTGCCCTTGGTCGAGAGCAGATCCATGAGCTCATCGTGGATCATATGGTTGAAGAACGCAGCAGTCTCCGGAGAGCGCCACTCATAAAAGTGTTTCGCAGCTGTGACAATGTCATCCGGTGTGCCCTGCGGCTTCGGATTACCCGAGCGAAACTCCATCGCATTGTCCGCGTAGCTCATCGGATAACGCTTCCTGAGGCGCTCTGCCTGTCTCTCATAAACTTTTGCCGCAACCGGCACCACATACTTCTGCACTGCCGCGCGGAACTTCTCGACATCCGTCTTATCATAGCAGTTTCTCTGCATCCGACAGTAGCCGACCGGCAGAAAATTGTCATAGCCGAGCTTCCTGCCGATTGCATCCCGGAGATGCACGAGCTTGTCATAGAGCCCGTCCAGCTCTGCCTGGTTGTCCTTATACCACTGCCCCTCTGCCTTCCAGGCAGCAAGTCGTCTCGCATCGTCCGGATCGTTCTTAAAGGGCGTCATCTGCGAAATGGTGTATAGCCCGCCCTCAAATGGGATCTGTGCGCTCGCGAGCAGCTTTTCATAGGCAGTGACCAGCTCGTTCTCCCGCTGGAGCTCCGGGATAATCTCCGGCGAAAAGGTTTTCAGCGCGAGCTCCGCATTTTTGAAAATAATACTGCCGTACTTCTTTTCGAATTCCGTTCGGAACGGCGAAGCGAGCAGAGCCTCTGTCCACGCCTGACTGTATTCCTGAATCTGCGGCCAGGCGTTGTTCCAGTAGTTCTCCTCCGCATCGTAAAACTTGTCTTCTGTGTCAATCGAATGGCGGATGTTCGCCAGCGCCGACATGGTCGAGATATGTCTGGACAACTGATCCTCTTCCAAAAAAGCTGCCTCCGCCTCGGCAAAGCTCTTCGCTTCTCGCAGAGCCTGCGTCAGCCTTTTCTCCGCTTCGGCAATACTTTCTACCGAAATCCGCTCATATTGCATCTCTTTGAACTTCATGGTTATCCTCCGTAATCTTGATACACACAAAGCAAGCGCTATCAGAATGATACCTCATTTTTTATACAACGGCAACGTTTTCATGCGGTTAGCAAGATGTAATTGCCATCTCTCGCCGTGATACCGTCGTTTTATTCGTCAATATATCTAATGTTTATCATCCGTTTCTATTTGTTTTTTTGCGATAATATCGTTTTAGTTTTTTGTATTCTCTTTGCATTTCGTTGCATTTTTATAAGCTTATGTCTGTCTTCCCGAAATATCCTGTGGAAGCGAGCAGTTTCAGAATCTCACAGCAGGCGCGCGCTGTTCCATCGCAGGCGCGCAGGAGACGCTGGTATTTTCGAATTTCAGCCTGCCACGCCCCCTGCAGTTTGGCGACATGTGCCGCTTTCAGGCGACTGATCTCCCCGACATACAGTCCGAACTTTTTCCGCTGTGCTAAAAGCGCTGTCAGCTTCTGCTCTTCCTGCTGCGGCAGACAGATCTGGAAAATACCAAAGTATAAACTCTCATAGACGCTGTTCAGTCCGCCGTGATTCACAAACAGCCCGACTTTGGGCAGCAAACTCAGCTGTTCGGTGTGCGCCGTGCAGGCAAGCTTTGCACAGCGTCCGGAATTCCGGAGTTTCCGGGCAGCAGTTCCCGCGCTGACAATCACTTTCTTTTGCCAGAAGAGCGGATGCGAAAGAATATGCTCCAGACGCTCTGCATTTTCCGAGAAAATAGAGCCAAGCGAAAGATAGATATCATATGGCGGATAAGAAATCGTCGGCGTCAGCGCAATGCGATCCCGTATCGTGGTGCCGACAAAGACAAAAGAGCTCGGAAACGTAAATACAAAAGGCTGCAGCGCCCTCGGTGTAAAGACCAGAGTTTTATCACCTGCATTGACAAATAGATCCAGCACATTGAGCCGCGCCAGGCCTTCCCGCCTGCGAAAGCGCTGCTCCTC
>CALLVJ010000365.1 GCA_938010625.1 uncultured Stomatobaculum sp.
CCTGGCCTGCTCCCGGGCGGCCGGCGACTTCCTGTTCGGCTCAGGCCGCTTCGAGGTGGTTCCCAACGCGATCGACGTGGAGACCTACCGCTTCAACGAGTCGGTCCGTGCCGAGGTGCGCTCCCGGCTGGGGCTGGGGGAGGCACCCGTCGTCGGCCATGTGGGACGGTTCAGTGAGCAGAAGAACCACCGGTTCCTCATTGATGTGTGCACCGAGCTGTTCCGTGCGCGCCCCGAGGCCCGTCTCATGCTCATCGGCGACGGCCCGCTACGGCCGGGCATCGAGGCCGTGGTGGCCGAGCGCGGCCTGAGTGACCGCGTTCTGTTCCTGGGGGACCGCAAGGACGTCCCTGACCTCTACCAGGCGATGGACATGTTCCTTCTGCCCTCCCTCTACGAGGGGCTGCCGATGGTGGGGGTGGAGGCGCAGTGCGCGGGGCTCCCGCTGGTGTGCTCCGACGAGGTGACCGATGAGGTCACGATCGGGGAGGTCTCCTTCCTGCCGCTGGACATGCCGGCGCCTCAGTGGGCGCACCATGTCAGCCAGGCCCTCGACCACGGGCGGGACCCGCGGCGCAGGGCGGAGGCAGAGCGGGCCACGCGCGTCGCGGGTTTCGACATCACTCACGAAGCCGAGCGGCTGGCGCACCGTTACCGTGCGCTGGCGGAATGGTGATGCCGGAGCATGTGGATTCACTTCGCGCTCTTCGCCGCCCTTCTCCTGCCAGCAGCTCTCCGTCTGCGAGAGGAAGGGCGCATGATCGCTCTCCATCTTCGGCAGCAACACCGCAGCGCTCTTCTTCTCAACGCTCTCGCTGAGCGGGAAGTTCTCGGCATTCTGCTGATCAAGCAGTAATTTGACTGCCGCGTCCGGATCTGCCTTAAAGTCCGCAAATCCCTTCTTCGCCGCGCGCACAAATTTCTCTGCCAGTTCCGGTTTGTCTTTTAACACGCTGTCATTCGTGATCAGGCAGAGCTCATAGTAATTCGGAACGCCATAGTCTGTCGGCGAAAAGTAGTTCAGCGAAAAGCCCTCCTCCTCGAGCTGCGGCACCTCGTGGTTCACGAGACAACCTATGGTCGCATCCACCTGCCCTGTCGTCATGGAACTCATCAGATCAAAGCCCACATTTTTTAAGGTGAGCGAGTTCGTGTCCGCGCCGACTGCGCGCATGAGCACCCTGATCATCGCCTCCGAAAGCGGCGTTCCTGCGTAACCCACGATCTTGCCCTCGAGATCTTTCGGGCTCAAAATATTTTTGTCTTTCAGCGAGAGGACTATATTTAAGGGAGACTGGCAGACTGCGCCGAGCGACTTCACCTTGACGCCCTGATCAGCGACCATCTGAATGATATCCTGCTGGTAGTAGAGGCCAAATTCTGCTTTGCCCGCCGAGACCAGCGAAATTGCATCATTCTCATTCGAAGGAAACTGCACATGGACATTCAGCCCCTCTTCGGCAAAGTAACCTTTCTCGATCGCCTCATACAAAAAAGCATGGACCGCATTCGGGTACCAGTCGAGAACAATGCTCACATCCTGCATTTTTTCTGTCTGCTTTTCTGTCGCCTTCTCTGCCTTGCCGCTGCCACAGGCCGTGAGCGCTGCCGCGAGTATAAAACCGGTCAGCGCGGCAACTGCCCGCCGCAAAATCCGCATTTCAAACCGCCTCTTCATGAATCTCTCCTCCTCTTTGTCTTGTTCTGATCCTTCGTCTGATGATTCCGAAACCTGAGCGCTCTCGCCTCAATCCGCTTGGCGAGCTCTGTGAGGAGCATCGCCGCGAAGCTCAGCAGCACAATCGGCGCAAAGACGCCCGCGCCGTCTAACTGTGTCATCATGCGGCGGGAAAAATAGCCGAGCCCTGCCTGGGCGCCAAGCCATTCGCCGATTGCCGCGCCGATGACCGAGAGCGGTATTGCCATTCGAATTGCTGTAAAAAAGTACGGAAGCACGGCCGGAAGTTTCAGCTTCCAAAAAAGCTGGGCTCTTGTCGCACCGAGGGTCTGCATGAGCTCTGTCATCTCCGGGGGAATCGCGCGAAAGCCGTCTGAGAGCGTAACTGCAATCGGAAAAAACGTCATGAGCACAGCGGCGAGCACTTTGCTCCATACTCCATAGCCGAGCCAGAGCACAAAGAGCGGCGCGAGCGCGGTCGTCGGAATGGTCTGCGAGGCCACGAGCAGCGGATAGAGCGCATGCTCCGCCGTGGGACTTTGATCCATGAGGACGGCGAGAAAAATGCCGAGCAGGAGCGAGAGCAGCAGAGAAATCGCGACGACCTCCATGGTCGCCGGAAGATGCACGAGCAGCAAAGGCGCCCGGAGCTCATAGATGCGCCGGAGAATCTGCGTCGGCGACGGCAGAATATAAGCCGCATTCATGTGCCGCGCGAGCAGCTCCCAGAAAATCAAAAACAGTGCAAACAACAGCAGAGAAGGCAACTGATTTCGAATTTGATCTCTGCTCATGCTGTCATCTCCTTTGCGAGCAGCTGAATCAGCTCTCGCTTCAAGGCAAGCGCTGCCGCTTGTCCGAGGCTCTCCACCGTGCGCGGATAGGGAAGCGGCACTTGGAATTCCCGGAGCGCCTGCACTGGTCGCGACGTAATCACCAGAATGCGCCCTGAGAGGAAAATTGCCTCCTCGACATCATGGGTCACAAACAGGATGGTGCGTTCCTCCTGCCGCCATCTGTCGAGGAGCCACTCCCGCATGGAAAGCCGCGTCATATAATCGAGCGCCGAGAAGGGCTCGTCGAGCAGTAAAAGCTTTGCGCCTGTGAGCAGCGTCCGCGCAAATGCCGCCCGTTGCCGCATGCCGCCGGACAGCGAGAGCGGACTTTGATCTGCCCAGCCGCCAAGTCCGACCGCCTGCAGCGCCGCTTCAACCTGTTCGCACCGCGCCTGCTTCCCCAGCGGCTTGTCACCGAGTTCCAGCGGCAGTCCCACATTTTCCGCGACGGTGCGCCAGGGAAACAAAAGATCCTGTTGCGGCATGTAGCCAAAGTAGCGCTTTTTCTCTGCTATCGGCACGCCCTCCGCTAAAATTCTACCCTCTTCCGGCTGTAAAAGCCCATTCATCAGGCGAAACAAACTGCTCTTTCCCGCGCCACTCGGCCCGAGAATCGAGACAAATTCCCCCTGTTCCACCTGAAACGAGAGCTGATCCAGGAGCAGCGGACTGTCCTTGGTATAGCGAAAACTCACTTTTGAAAATTCCAGTGCTGTCATTATTTCTCCTCAGGTTGTCAACCTAAAAAGGACAGAGCTGCCGGCGGCATCTCTGTCCTTCGTGAGATTCCTACGTTGGCATTACCCAAATCAGGTGTTCGGGTTCCGGTTCTCCGGTCTCAGCTGCGCGCAGCACCCCGTCTCGTTTTCTTATCCATTTTAGTAGTTGCGTCCCGCACTGTCAAGTCAGTGCACATAGACCGGCATACCCGGGCTCACATGCTCATAGAGCTGCTTCGCAAAGGCGGGCGGAAGGTTAATGCAGCCATGGCTGCCATTCGACTTGTAAATATTGCCGCCGAACTTGCCACGCCAAGAGGCATCGTGCAGGCCAATGCCGCCGTCAAAGGGCATCCAGTAGCTCACAAAAGCCGCATAGAGCCGCTGTGAACCGCGGAGAATCTGGTTCCGCTGCTTATAGGCAATGCGGAAGCTGCCATAATGTGTGCTCCGCTCTCTGGTCGGAAGCCCTGTCACGCAGGCGCTCTCCAGCACTTTCCTGCCATTTTCAAAGAGAATCACACGCTGCTTCTCAATGCTGACGTCAATATAAGTCAGTCCATGTCCCAGCTGAAATTCCGGATCAGCCGCGAGCACCGGAACAAACAGATCGTCCTTCGCCATCACGATGTCACCGTTCAGAGGCTTTGGCGTCTCCCTCGGCGCTTCGCTGCCTGCACTCTCTGCACTGCTGTCGCTCTCCGAAGTGATGCTCTCGACTGTTTCCGTCTCGGCTGGTACTGCGCCAATGGCAATCGTCTCGCCATCGACCGTCTCAACCTGAACCGCCCCCGTGTCTGCCGCCGCGGATTCTGTCGCCGCAGCAGTCTCTTTTGTCGGCTCTGCCTCAGCATTCTCGAGAAAGATACCGTCCCGGAGCGAAGCGGTCAATACCGGACTCGCGGCATCAGCTTCCCTCTCCTCCTCAGATTTCAAGGTCGCAATGTACTCTGGCGCCGGGGTCTGCTGCGTCTCGGCGTCCTTGATCAGCTGCGCTGCCTTTGTCTTGTCCTTTTCGCGGCGTGCCGCGCGGCGCGCTGCTTTTACCTTCTTTGCATTGGCCGCGAGACGCGCGGCCTTCTGCGCCTCTGTCTCCCGTGCCGGGCGGTTCACGCCGAGTTTCGCGCAGAGAATCTGCATCATGCGCTCGCTGTCCACGACATAGTTCTCACCGCCATGTTCCGCCGAAAGCGCC
>CALLVJ010000366.1 GCA_938010625.1 uncultured Stomatobaculum sp.
TCTTCTGCCTCGCAAAAGATCTGAAAGACCTGAAAGAGCGGCTGGCACGCATGATTGTCGCTTATAATGTGGACAATGAGCCGGTCACGGCAGGCGATCTCCACGCCGAAGGTGCACTGACGGCGCTCTTAAAGGATGCGCTGAAGCCAAATCTTGTGCAGACGCTGGAGCACACACCGGCGTTCATCCACGGCGGCCCGTTTGCGAACATCGCACATGGCTGCAACTCAGTGCTCGCAACCCGTCTCGCACTCCGTCTGAATGACTATGCGGTCACGGAGGCAGGCTTCGGTGCCGATCTCGGCGCCGAGAAGTTCATTGACATCAAGTGCCGCATGACAGGACTTCGCCCGGACTGCGCTGTGGTTGTCGCAACTGTGCGCGCTCTGAAACACCACGGCGGCGTGCCAAAGACCGAGCTCAACACACCGAATGTTGAGGCGCTGAAAAAGGGATTGCCGAACCTCCTGCAGCATGTTGAGAATATGACGAAGGTCTTTGGGCTGCCGACGGTCGTCGCGATCAACCGCTTCCCGTTTGACTCCGGAGAAGAACTTGCCTGCATCGAAGAGGAGTGCAAAAAGCTCGGCGTCAATGTGGTGCTCTCGGAAGTCTGGGCAAAAGGCGGCGAAGGTGGCGAGGCGCTCGCGCGCGAAGTTGTGCGTCTCTGCGAGAACTCGGCAGAGAATCACTTCCGCTTTGCCTATGAGGAGAGCGACAGTCTTGAGGAAAAGCTGAATAAAATTGTGCGCGAGGTGTACCGCGGCGATGGCGTCGTGCTGACCGCTGAGGCAAAGAAGCAGGCGAAGCGCCTTGAGGAGCTCGGTTTTGGTAACTATCCGGTTTGCATGGCAAAGACACAGTTCAGCTTCTCGGACAACAAGAATTTGCTCGGCGCGCCGCGCGGCTTTAAGATCACCGTGCGTGAGATAAAAGTTTCGGCTGGTGCAGGCTTCATTGTCGTGAAGACTGGCGATATCATGACGATGCCGGGCCTTCCGAAGGTGCCGGCGGCGGAGCATATTGATGTCGATGAGAATGGAAAAATCACAGGCCTCTTCTGAACGATACGGGAGGGCTTAGAAGACGCACAGCAGGGCGGCAGAGACGATGATTCTTCATCTCGCCGCCCGCAGGCGTCTCTTTACAAAACGAATGTTCTGTGCTATTCTTTGCAGCGAGGGGGCGGTCATGAAAAGAAGCGGAACCTATAGCACAAAGTCAAGACAGGAAATCATGAAATACCTGGAGGCCTCGGCGGGCAGGACCGTGAGCGCTTCGGATATCTTGGCTCATTTGCAGAGCATCGGTCTGAATGTGAGTCCGACGACAGTTTACCGCAATCTGGATCGCCTGTACGAGGAAAAGAAGATTCTGAAATACGTCGCGGAAAAGGGAGAGAAGGCAGTCTACCAGCTCGAAGCTGAGGGGCGGCATTGCTCGGAGCATCTGCACTTAAAATGTCTCGGCTGTGGCAAAATTATTCACATGGACTGCGATTTCATGGATGAGGTCAGAGAGCATTTGATGCGCGGCCACGGTTTTTCTCTGCAATGCAAGGGCACAGTGCTCTACGGCTATTGCGAGGCCTGCCGGGAGAAAAAAGAAGGTTTACAAGCCTGATGACTTCCAGTATACTATTTCCTGTGCAGGCGTGGTTCAATGGTAGAACACAAGCTTCCCAAGCTTGGGACGCGGGTTCGATTCCCGTCGCTTGCTGGCATGGGACCGAAGAGAGACTTCGGTCTCTTTTTTTCGCCGTTTCAGCGGCACGGAGGAGGAGAGATGGCAAAGACACAGTACAATGCGGACAGTATCACCGTGCTGGAGGGCCTCGAAGCGGTCAGAAAGCGCCCGGGCATGTATATCGGCGGCGTGGGACAGAAGGCGCTGAATCATCTGATCTATGAGATCATGGACAATGCGATTGATGAGCACCTCGCGGGTTACTGCACGGAGATTCACATTGTCCTCGAGAAGGACGGCGCCTGCACGGTGCGCGACAACGGGCGCGGCATTCCGGTCGAGATGCACCAAAAGGGCGTCTCTGCAGAGCGCGTCGTGATGACAACCTTGCACGCAGGCGGCAAGTTTGACAACAGCGCCTACAAGACGAGCGGCGGTCTGCATGGCGTCGGCTCCTCGGTCGTGAACGCGCTCTCGGAGCAAATGCGGGTTCGCATCAGCCGCGGCGGTGTGGTCTATGAGGACAGCTATTCACGGGGTGTGCCGACAACGACGTTAAAGAACGGTTTGTTGCCGATTGTCGGCAGACAGGCGGAGAGTGGCACGGAGATCAGCTTCCTGCCGGATCCTGAAATTTTTGAGAAGACACATTTCCGCGCCGATTGGCTGAAATCCAGACTGCATGAGACGGCCTATCTGAATCCCGGCATCACCATTTACTATGAGAACAAGCTTCCCGGCGAGGAGGAACAGGAAGTGTTCCGCGAGCCGGAGGGGCTCACGGCCTATGTCCGCGCGCTGAATGAGGGACAGGTCGCCGTACACGAGCCGATTTACATCAAGGGGCGATATGAGGATATTGAACTCGAGTGCGCAATTCAGTTTGTCGATGCGTTTGAGGAAAAGCTGCTCGGCTTCTGCAACAGCATTTACACGGCTGAGGGCGGCACGCATCTGCAGGGCTTTAAGACGCGATTCACACAGCTCATCAATACCTATGCGCGGGAGCTCGGCTTTCTCAAAGAGAAAGACGCCAATTTCACCGGCGCGGACACGCGCAACGGCATGACGGCGATTGTTGCAATCAAGCACCCGGATCCGATTTTCGAGGGCCAGACCAAGACGAAACTCGCGAGTGCGGATGCGACCAAGGCGGTTTCTGCCATTGCGGGCGATGAACTCACGCGCTACTTTGACCGCGACCTTGAGACGGTGCGTGCCATCATCGCCTGCGCGGAGAAATCCGCAAAGATACGGCGCGCCGAGGAGAAGGCGCGGACCAACCTGCTCGCGAAGCCGCGCTTTTCCTTTGATTCAAACGGCAAGCTTGCGAACTGTGAGTCGCGGGATCCTTCCAAGTGTGAAATTTTTATTGTGGAGGGCGATTCGGCAGGCGGTTCGGCGAAGACTGCGAGAAATCGCATGTACCAGGCGATTCTGCCAATCCGCGGCAAGATTCTAAATGTAGAGAAAGCCTCGATGGACAAGGTGCTCGCGAATGCGGAAATTAAGACCATGATCAACAGCTTTGGCTGTGGCTTTTCGGAGGGTTACGGCAATGATTTTGACATCACGAAGCTGCGCTATGACAAGATTATTCTGATGACGGATGCCGATGTCGACGGCAGTCACATTGACACGCTGCTCTTGACCTTCCTCTACCGCTTTATGCCGGATTTAATCTATGACGGGCATGTCTATATTGCAATGCCGCCGCTCTACAAGGCAGTGCCGACGCGCGGAAAAGAGAAGGAGGGCGTTTATATTTACGACGACAAGGCGCTTGAGAAGTATAAGGCAAAGCACAAAGAGGGCAGCTTCACACTGCAGCGCTACAAGGGCCTTGGCGATATGAACCCGGAGCAGCTCTGGGAGACCACGCTGAACCCGGAGCAGCGCATGTTAAAGCGCGTTGAGATTGAGGACGCGCGGCTTGCGAGCGAGGTCACGGCACTGCTCATGGGGAGCAATGTGGGACCGCGCCGCGATTTTATCCACGACCACGCAGAAGAAGCGGAAATTGACGCATAAGGCAGGAGAGGGAAATTATGGCGGAAAAGATTCTTCGAACGGAATACTCTGAGGAAATGCAGAAGAGTTATCTTGACTATTCGATGAGCGTGATCACGGCGCGCGCCATTCCGGGTGCGCGGGACGGTTTAAAGCCGGTACAGCGGCGCGTTCTCTACGATATGAGCGAACTGCATTTGAGTCACGACAAGCCTCACCGAAAATCAGCGCGTATTGTCGGCGATACCATGGGT
>CALLVJ010000367.1 GCA_938010625.1 uncultured Stomatobaculum sp.
GTTGAGATGCAGCGTGTCATGCAGATTCTGAGCCGCAGAACCAAGAATAATCCCTGTCTGATCGGTGAGCCGGGTGTTGGAAAAACAGCAGTTGTCGAAGGACTTGCCCAGCTGATTGTGCGCGGTGAGGTGCCGGAGACTTTGGCAGAGAAGCGCCTTGTGACCCTGGATCTCTCGGGGATGATTGCGGGCTCCAAGTACCGCGGCGAGTTCGAGGAGCGCATTAAAAAAGTGCTGCAGGAAGTGATGCAGGCCGGTAATGTGTTGCTCTTCATTGATGAGATTCATACCATCATCGGCGCCGGCTCGGCGGAGGGAACCATGGACGCCAGCAATATTCTAAAGCCGTCCCTGGCGCGCGGTGAGCTGCAGCTGATTGGCGCGACGACCATTGAGGAGTATCGAAAGCACATTGAGAAAGATGCTGCCCTGGAGCGCAGATTCCAGCCAATTACGGTGGATGAGCCTTCCGAGGACGAATCCATCCGCATTCTGGAGGGGCTGCGCCCGCGCTATGAAGCGCATCACAAGGTCAGCATCACGGATTCAGCGATCAAAGAGGCAGTGCAGCTCTCGGCGCGCTATATTTCCGATCGCTTTCTGCCGGATAAGGCCATTGACCTGATTGATGAGGCGGCGTCCCGTCTGCGTCTTGCGGATTATGCGGAGCCTGCAGAGATCAAAAAACTCTCGGAAGAAATTACCAAGCTCGAGAGTCAGAAAGAAGAGGCAGTCCGCGCAGAGGAGTTTGAACGCGCCGGTCAGCTGAAAAAGCGGCAGGAGAAGAAGGAAGAGAAGATTGCCAAAATCAAAGAGGAGTGGACCAAGGCAAGACGGGAGAAAAAGCTTGTGGTCGGCGAAAATGAAGTTGCCGATGTGGTCTCGCTCTGGACCAGAATTCCCGTCAAGAAACTGACCGAAGAGGAAAATGAGCGCTTGAAGAAACTGGAGTCCGTGCTGCATGAGCGCGTCATTGGGCAGGAAGAGGCAGTGAGCGCTGTGTCCCGCGCAATTCGCCGCGGCAGGGTTGGCTTAAAGGATCCGCACCGTCCGATTGGATCTTTCCTCTTTCTTGGACCGACCGGTGTCGGCAAGACTGAGCTCTCGAAGGCGCTCGCGGAAGCTATGTTCGGCACAGAGCAGGCGCTGATTCGCGTCGATATGAGTGAGTATATGGAAAAGCACTCTGTCTCGAAGATTGTAGGCTCGCCGCCCGGCTATGTCGGCTATGAGGAGGGCGGACAGCTCTCAGAAAAGGTGAGAAGAAATCCCTATTTCGTGATTCTCTTCGATGAAATTGAAAAGGCACACCCGGATGTCTTTAATATCCTGTTGCAGGTGCTGGACGATGGACATATCACCGATTCACAGGGCAGAAAAATTGACTTCAAGAATACGGTGCTCATCATGACGAGCAATGCAGGGGCGTCCCGCATTGTGTCGCCGAAAACCCTGGGGTTTGCCGCACGCGAAAACAAAGAGACCGACTATAAGAACATGAAAGACGGCGTGATGGATGAAGTCCGCCACCTCTTTAAGCCGGAATTTTTGAACCGCATTGATGAGATTATCGTATTCCATCAGTTAGACCGCGACAATATGAAGCAGATTGTGGACATTCTGCTTGGAAACATTGAGAAGCGCAGCGAGAGCCAGATGGAAATTAAACTTTCGTTTGATGACGCAGCGCGCGAGTTTCTGATTGAAAAGGGCTATGATCCGAAGTATGGCGCACGTCCGCTCAGGAGAGCCATTCAGAATGAGCTCGAGGACAAACTCGCAGAGGCTATGCTGGACGGCAAGGTGAAAGCGGGAGATGAAGTGCTGGTGAGCTGCCCCGCTGTTCTTGAGGGCGAGGAGGCAAGTCTCACTTTCACGACAAAGCGAAAGACAAAGCGAAAGGCTCCCACAAAGAAGGAGCAGGTGAGCGATTGAAGCGGAGCACAGCTTACTTTTGCACGGAATGCGGTTATGAATCGCCAAAGTGGACGGGGCAGTGCCCCGCCTGTAAGGCGTGGAATACCCTGGTAGAAGAGCCGACAGCGCCAAGGGAAAAAATGCGCGCAAAATCACAAACTGCGCAGGCAGGCAATTTGAAGCCGGTGGATCTCCGGGAGATTGATGCGGCAGCAGAATGCCGGATTGATACGGGATTTTCAGAATTGAACCGAGTGCTCGGCGGCGGTACCGTCGAGGGCTCTCTCATTCTCATTGGCGGCGACCCGGGCATTGGAAAGTCAACCATCCTCCTGCAGGTCTGCAAAAATTTTGCAGCGCTCGGCAAGCAGGTGCTCTATATTTCAGGGGAGGAGTCGCTCCGGCAAATCAAGCTTCGCGCGGAGCGCCTCCATGTCCTGCAGGGCGACCTGCGCTTTCTCAGTGAGACAAATCTCGATTTGATTCGGGAAGTCTTACTCCGCGAGAAACCGGACATCGCGATTATTGACTCGATTCAGACCATGTATTGCGAGAATATCAGTGCAGCGCCCGGCTCTGTGAGCCAGGTCAGGGAGTCCACCAATGCGCTGATGCAGCTTGCAAAGGGCAGCGGCATTGCCATCTTCATTGTCGGTCATGTGACGAAAGAAGGACAGGTTGCAGGCCCTAGGGTTCTGGAGCATATGGTGGATACCGTCCTGTATTTTGAGGGCGAGAAGAATTCCTCTTATCGCATTCTCCGCGCAGTCAAAAACCGTTTTGGCTCGACCAATGAGATTGGTGTCTTTGAAATGACAGAGAGAGGGCTTGAGGAAGTAAAAAACCCTTCTGCCTACATGCTCGAGGGCAGACCGCTCGGCGCAAGCGGCGCTGTCGTCGCCTGCTCTTTGGAGGGCAGTCGCCCCATTTTACTGGAAGTACAGGCGTTGGTGACAGAGAGCGCATTTGGCATGCCGCGACGCACTGCTGCGGGCATTGATTATAACCGCGTGAATCTCCTGATGGCGGTGCTGGAGAAGCGCTGCCGTTTGCCGCTGTCGCGCTATGACGCCTATGTGAATCTCGCAGGCGGTATGCGGATGAATGAACCGGCAGTGGATTTGGCTGCCGTCATCGCAATGATTTCTTCTTTTCGCGACAGGGCGGTGGAGGCAGACACTGTGATTTTTGGAGAAGTGGGCTTGTCCGGTGAGGTAAGAGCCGTGCCGCTCGCAGAATATCGCGTTCGGGAGGCGG
>CALLVJ010000368.1 GCA_938010625.1 uncultured Stomatobaculum sp.
ACTCTCATGGGGCGTACTATGCGCTGGGCAGGCTGCTCGGCAGCTATGGCTATTCGGTGCGGAAAAAAGAGAACAAACGGTAAGTTTTCAGAATACAGTCACCGCGCAGCGCGCAGCGGCTGTATTTTTGGGAGGAGAGAAATGAGAATCGTCAGCGAACAGGAAATACGAGCGCTCGCCCCCAACGATGGCGCCTTCCGGAACGGAAAAAAATTATCGGAGAGCGGTGCCTTTGTCGCGCGGCGGCGCTCTGGCGATGACAGTTATTACGACGGGCAGTGCAAGGGCTCCGGCAAGAGCGTCTATCAGGTCTCGGCTTTTTTTGAAGATGGAAAGGCACCGGTGATCCGCTGTAGCTGCCCGAGCCGCCAGTTTCCCTGCAAGCACGGCCTCGGACTGCTCTTTGAGATTGCGGCGGGCAAGCCCTTTGAAGAGACTGTAATCCCCGCAGAGATTCTGGAAAAACAGGAGAAGCTAAGGCAGCGGGAGGAGAAAAGAAACGCGCAGCCGGCAGAGACTGCGACGAAAGGGACGCCGCGGAAAAAGAGCGCGAGCGGACAGGCAGCGTTCCGGAAAAAGCTGGAGAAGCAGCTTGAAGGGCTCACGCTTCTGCATGAGACCTTGCAGCGGCGCATGAAGCAGGGGCTGCTCTCAAATCTTGTGGATACGGGCGAGGAGGATGCGCAGCTCACAAAGCGTCTTGGGGACAGCTATCTCGCCGGGCCGCAGGCACAGTTCAGGCGCTTTTCCTTGTCTTTGCAGGCGGCGTCGCGCGAAAAGCAGCAGACAGAGCGGGAGCGCTTTTTGCTGCAGGCAGTCCGGCAACTTGAAAAACTTCGCACGCTCGTGCGGCGCGGCAGTGCCTATCTCGAAGAGCAGCTTGCGGCAAAGAACAGTGCGCCGGATAAAAATCCACTTTATGATGCGCTCGGCGGCGTGCGAAAAAAGGAAGAACTTGAAGCGCTCGGTCTCATGGTGCCCGGGGAAGCCGGTGTCCTGCAGCTCGCGTTCGAAGTGGATTATGACGAGGCAAAGCGGGAGTTTCTGGATCTTGGCTACTGGATTTCTCTGTCGGACGGGACTATCTACCGTGAAATGAATTTCAGACCACTCAGCGCGAAAAAATATATTGCAGAAAAAGACAGCTCCAATGAAAAGCTCTGTGCAGCGCAGCTTCCCTGTTATCCGGCCTTTCCGGGCGAGGCAGCGCGTATCCGCCTCGAAGGCGCAGCGGCAGAGCCTGTGACAAGTGCGGACAGACAGCGGGTCTTACAGTTTGCGTTGCCGATTGCTGAGGCGGGAAAGCAGGCGGCCAAGGCCTTGCAGTCAGTGCTCGCAGCAGAGCAGGCGCCTGCGCTCTTACAGCTTTCCAGGTTGCAGGAAGCAGAGGAGAGAATTTATGCGGTAGATGCAGCCGGAGGCGCGCTCCGTCTCGCGGAGAGCAAGGACAGTGCGGCGGCACTGCGGCTGCTCGCCCAGTTTGACACAGAAGAGGCAGCGCTCTTTGGTTGTTTTGTGGTCGATGGAGGGCAGCAGGAACTTCAATTCATGCCCAAAGCCGTGGTGACCGGACAGGGGCTGATCCGCCTGACACTCTGATAGGAGAAGAACGCATGAATGCAGAAATTTTGACTTCAATGAGAGAGAGTCTATTTCAGTGCGCACTGACCGGGAGTGAGCGGATCACAGAAGATGTCCGTTTTCAGCGCACGCTCGAGGGGCTAAAGGAGCACCGCGCGGAGGCCAAAGTACTCGAGGAACTGGCGCGCCGGGGAGAGCAGCTTTGCAGTGCGGCAGAGATGGAAAAAGGAGCGCAGATTCTGGATTTGCTCGCCCTCCTCGACGCCGTGCTGCTCGTACAGAGCAAACCAGCGGGGAGCCGCGATGTATTGCCGGACAGAGAATCCGAACAAAAGTCCGCGCTGCCGGCGTCTTACTATGAGCAGCTCTCTTACCAGAGCCTTGGTGCGCTCCGGACGGCGCTCTGCGAGAGCGGCAAGGGGCGACTTGAAGTAGTAAAGGCAGCGCGGGAGGAGAAGCGCCCCTATCTCGAAGATATTCGGTTGCAGCAGCTCTTTCTGTCGGCGCTCGGTGACCGCTATGTGGAATTTGCGGATGCAGTCGAGGCGTGGATCCGGGAGGAGCGTCCACAGACCATATTGCCGCTCCTCCGGCATGTCTTTTGTCCGGAACAGAAAGAGAAGGTGCAGTGCCGCTATTTTTCGCTGATTGTTGCGCTCACTGGCGGGGAGAGCGAGACGTTTTATCTCGATGTCATTGCGAGAGCGCAGGGCGAGTTAAAGGAAATGGCCATTGCGGAACTCGGCAGCAACCAGGCATCCTATCAAGCGCTGCTTGCGCTTGAGAAGACTGAGAAAAACAAAGCGCATGTCGCAGTCATCAAGGCGCTCGCAAAATATCCGGAGGCCGGGGAACTGGTCAAAGAGACCTTTCTCAAAAAGCCCGGGAGCTATCTCAGCGCGATTGCGCACTGCCCCTTCCCCTACGCGGCGGATCTCGTCGCGGCGGAGATGGAAAAGATGTATTCGGATGCTGAGAAGGAGAAGGGAAACCGGAACTATCTTTTAAAGCTCGAGGAGCTCTGGTACGCGGCGATTGACATGGAAAGTCCTTCGCTTCTGGTGCAACTGACGCGGACAGGCGACTTAGTGCCGAAGGTGCGCAGCGTCTATATCAATTCGCGGCTCTGGAAGACACCGCTCAGCGCAGATCTTCGCGCGGCGCTCCGCGCGCTGCTTCCCGCCCTGTCGCGCAAAGAGCAGACCAGGCTGTCTTTTTTTCTCGCACTGGAAGAAAAAACGCCGGCAGAGGTCTATGAAGAGTTCTCCGGAATTTTCAAGGATGGTCTGCTTGGCAAAGTAAAGGCAGCGCTTGGTTCGCAGGCAGACACCCAGGAAAAGCAGGAGAGGCAGGACGGCATTTTTGAGGCGACGGAGAGTTTCTGCTTCCGACCTGCATACGGCTGGAAGCATCTGGACCCGCGCTGGTATCCGCTGCTTTTGCAGCAAAAGCGATACAGTGCGTGCGAAAAAGGTCTTCGCGCGCTGTATCGCGGACATTCCGCACGCAAAGGAGCTCTGGAGCGCCTGGGAGTATCAGAACCTCCACCACCGTATCGCAGAAGCTGAGGATTTACAGCGTCTCAAGGACTACGGCTGGACAGATTTCAGCGAAGTCTTTGACGGCAGTATTAAAATCTGGAGGGAGCGCACTTTTTATACCTATGATCTGAATGAGCTGAACCAGAAGCTGCTTTTACTGAATCTGTCGAAGGGGAAACTGCTTGCGCTGCTCGAACGGATTTATCAGGGGGTGAGCAAACGACAGAAGAGTTACGGCGATGCAGTGCCCAAGCTGTATGCAGAGATTCAGGCATTAAAAGATGGCATGGACAGCGCAGAACTCGCGTGGTGAGAAAAGGAGACAGCATGGAACAGAGGGAAATACAGCGCCGCGCGGCGGAGAGCCTGTTTGCGGATGAGATTGCTGCGTTACAGGTGGCGGAACAGAGCGAAGTCCCGGCGGGCTGGAATATGTCGCCGCGCTCGGTCTTGACCTATATTCTCGGCGGCAGGGCAGGGGACAAGGTCATCAGCCCGAAGTATATCGGCGACCGCCGTATTGTCGAGATTGCAGTTGCAACACTTTTGACAGACCGCTCACTCCTCTTGATCGGCGAACCCGGCACTGCAAAGTCCTGGCTCTCGGAGCATCTGGCTGCGGCGATCAACGGAGATTCGGGCCGCGTGGTGCAGGGCACGGCCGGCACGACAGAGGAGCAGATCCGCTATTCCTGGAACTATGCGCTTTTAATTGCCGAGGGGCCGAGTGAGAGGGCGCTCGTGAAGACGCCCATTTTTCGCGCGATGGAAGAGGGCAAAATTGCGCGCTTTGAGGAGATCTCCCGTTGCGCACCTGAGGTGCAGGATGCGCTGATTTCCCTGCTATCGGAGAAGCGGATTTCAATTCCGGAGTTAAACCGGGAACAGGCAGCGGCGCGCGGCTTCTCGCTGATTGCGACCGCGAATACGAGGGACAAGGGCGTCAACGAGATGTCGGCCGCGTTGAAGCGCCGCTTTAACATGGTGATTCTGCCAAGTCCCAAAAATCTGCAGATGGAGGTTGAGATTGTCGAGACGCGTCTGCGTCAGCTATCGGCGGAACTTCGCCTTCCGGCAGTTCTGCCGGAGGAAGCAGCCATTCGGAAGGTCTGCACAGTGTTTCGCGAACTTCGCGCGGGGCAGACCATAGACGGCGGACAGAAGGTCAAGACGACCCAGAATGTGCTGTCAACGGCAGAAGCCATCTCTCTCCTTGTGAACAGTATGGCGCTCGCCGGGAGCTTTGGCACGGGAGAAGTGCGGGACAGAGATCTCGCAGCTGCTCTCCAGGGGGCGATTGTCAAAGATGAGGAGAAGGATCAGAAGATCTGGGAGGAGTATCTTGAGCACATTATGAAACGGCGCGGCAGCGAGTGGGCAAAGCTTTACGACGCCTGCCACTCGCTGTGAGAGAAGGCAAGGCTGCCATGAAAAGCGGGGAAAGAGCGCCGGTCTTTGTCGGCATACGGCATCACTCGCCGGTCGGTGCGCACTATATTCGGGAACTGCTCCGGGAGAGAAAGCCTGAACGCCTTCTGATTGAGGGACCGGCGGATTTTGGCAGGCTCATAGATATGATTGCAGACCCCGGCCTGAGGCCGCCGTTTGCCGTGATGGCTTATACGACAGAGGCACCGGTGCGGAGTGTCCTCTACCCGTTTGCAGTCTATTCGCCCGAGTACCAGGCGCTGCTTGCCGCAAGGGAACTTGGCATTCCGGTCGCCTTCTGTGATCTGCCCTCTCCCTATATGCTTGGTCTGCAAGGCGCTGAGGAACAGTATTGGGAGCGGCAGCGGAGAAAGGCAGAGGAGAAAAAGAAAGAAAAGGAAGACAGAGCGCCGGGGATCGACGATATGGAGGGCTTCTGGGAGCGCTATCTCGAGCAGAGCCCTGCACTCGAAGCCTATCTGGAGCGCTCTCGGATTTTCGGCGAGGAAGCGCGGGCAACTATGCCCGGAGAGCGCTTTGAGCAGGCGCACAATGCAGTCCGCGAGGCCTATATGCGGCGCGTGATTGCGGAGCAGGTTGCCAGTGGAATTCCGCCAGAGCGGATTGTCGTGCTGACGGGTGCCTTTCACACACCGGCGTTGGCTTCAGGGGAGCTGTTAGGCGATGCTGCCCTGCAGAAGCTGCCACAGTGCGGCGCGCAGCTCACGCTGATGCCGTATTCTTACCAGCGTCTCGCGAGCCGCTCGGGTTATGCGGCTGGAAATCAGGCGCCGGCCTACTATGAGCTGCTCTGGCAGGCGCTGGCGGCAGGAACGCCGGAGCGCCATGCGGCGCGCTATTTGTCAGCGCTCGCCGTGCACATCCGGGAGCGGGGCGGCATGGTTTCCTCGGCGGAAGTGCTGGAGGCAAATCTGCTCGCCGAAAGTCTCGCGAGGCTGCGCGAGGGCGCGCGCCCGACACATGCGGAGTTGAAGGACGCCGCTGTGACCTGTATGGGACACGGAAACTTTGGAGAAATCGCAGAGGGACTTGCGCTTGCGGACATCGGCACAAAAATGGGATATGTGCCGCGGAGCGGACTGCTCACGTCGATTCAACAGGACTTTGCGGCGCAGTGCGCGGAGCTCAAGCTAAAGTTTGCGCCGGTTGCAGAAAGACTGCGGCTTGATCTCCGCGAGAACCGGCGCGCGCGGACAGAGAAGACAGCTTTTTTGGATTTGCGCCGCTCCTTCTTTTTACAGCGGCTCCGCACTCTCGGCTTTTCGTTTGCGAGTTTCCGAGAGAGCCGGCAACAGGATGCAGGCTGGGAGGAGAACTGGGTGCTAAGCAGAACGCCCGAGTCCGAGATTCAGCTTGCAGAGACAGTTTTGAAAGGCGATACGATCGCCCATGCTGTGAGCTTTGATTTGCAGGAGAAGCTTGCGGCAGCAGAGGACACGGCGGCAATCACAGCGCTCTTAGAGACAGCTTTTCTCTGCGGAATGCCGGAACTTTTAGAGGCGGCAGTCAGCCGCCTGGACAGCGCGAGCATTGAGCAGATTTCGATTGCGGAGATTGCGGAGACAGCAAAAACCCTGGCAAGACTTCTGCAATATGGAGATGTGCGT
>CALLVJ010000369.1 GCA_938010625.1 uncultured Stomatobaculum sp.
TGAGGGTCACGACATCCGAGTATCAGCAGGTTCTCGGCGCTGCTAGCGCTCAGACCCAGACGGAAACACCAACTCCGTCGCCCACCCAACGTTAGAGTAAAATACTCCGCCGGGTCGGCGGCGGAGTATTTTACTTTCCAGACATTAATTAGAATAACTTTTCGAGCTTATCATTGAGCTGAACAAGCATTGCTTTGTCGCTAGCGCTCACTCCCGCCAGCACCCAAGTATTCGCACCAACAAATTCGCGCGCTGTCGCTACCATCCGTTCGCGGGTGATGTTGCGAATCGCTTCTGGCACGCACTCATAGTCCTTAACGAAACCGTCGCCAAAATAGCGTCCGCTATAAAAATTACTAATTTGCGCCACAGTCTGCGCGCCCATTTGATGGCGGCCGAGCGCGTAAGACTGCGCTGCTGCCAGTTCTTCCTCACTAATCTGACCGTCCAGCACTGCTTTCATTTCGCGAGCGATAATGTCAAATAGCCGATCCGCTGTCTCGACATTGACTTGCCCACCAAAATCCCAACTACTATCATGAAAACCGGCGCTTGCCTCGCTAAACATACCATATGCCAGCCCCTTCTTTCTGGCTGCACCAAAGATGCGTGAATGCATTGTACCAGTCAAAATATGGTTTAAACACGACATCGCTTCTGATTCGGCGTCGTTAATCTCGCGCGGCAACGACATACTCCAGCCAAACGTCAGATTAGTCGCTTCTTTGCGGCGGATAAGCGTCGGATTAGCCTTCTTCAGCATATCGCGCGGCACCGCAAAACGCTCGCCTCGTGGTAATTCCCAGCTCTCAAGCAAACGCTTAATCTGCGCGCGTCTCCCGTCTAATTTGCCAGCGATTACGAAACGCAGATTATCCGAAGTGTGTGTTTTCTGATGATGGCGCTGAATATCTTCAAGCTTAATATTATTAATTGTCTGCAGACGCTGCCAAAACGTGTAAACATCTTCACCCAACAGCTGTTGAATCTTCGGCCATAGTACATGGCCATGATTATTGAGATACCCTGTTAGCTCACTACGTACGTTGCCTTTCTCAGCCATTAGCTCGTTTTGCTGAAAATGCGGTTGGCAAATTGCCACTCGTTGCAGCTCGAGTATTCTCTCCCACTCAAAATCGGCGCAATCAGCTACATAAACCATCGACAGATCACTAGTCCAAGCATTGTGGTAAGCGCCATTTTTAGTAAACTCTGCCTCATAAGCATGCTCGCTCGGAAATCGAGCATTTGCACCAAATGCCATGTGCTCCATTACATGAGCGGTTTCGTAAATATCTTTGCGTCCGACATACCGATTACCAGCACGGAATTGAAATTGAAAGCTCATCACGGTAGCGCCAGGCACATTGATAAGCAGCCCACGCGCACCGTTGTTGAGCCGCACCTCTATAACTGTATGTTTCATCTAGCGGCTCTTTTTTCGATTCTGGCGTTGCGCTTTTTTCTTTTTACGAGCAACGTTGCGTTTACGGTTAGTTTCGGTTGTCTTCGGTGCCCTTTTAACAGAGCCATCAAAGTCGTGGTCGCGGTTCTCTTCGCCGCCAGTTATTTCATTAACTCCGTGCTCGACCGACGTTTCAGCGAGCTTTGTCAGCTCTGTCTGATGATCATCGTCAATTGATTCGCGACTAATCGCATCGGTTGCACGCACGTGATAAATGGCACGCAGTACTTCCTCGCGCAGCGTTGCCTGCAGACTATCGAATAGTTTCTGCGACTCGCTGCGATACTCAACCAGAGGATCGCGCTGGCCGACACTGCGCCAATGAATACCCTCGCGCAGATGCTGCATATTCTCGAGGTGCTGCATCCACAAAGTATCCAAAACTTGCAAATAAACCTCACGCTCAACTCGACGGATTAGATCCTCGCCCAGTTCCTTTTCCTTGGCCGTATACATTTTTTGTGCAGCAGCTAGAGCTTTGTCGCGGCGCTGACTATCTTTTTTGATCGCACCAATCTTTTTAATCTCGTCAGCACCAAGAGGAATAACTACCTCGAATTCCTCAACAAAATCCGGATTATTTTTAGCAGGCACTTCTGTTAAGTTGTTAACCATCGCTCTTAACAAGCGCTGCACTTCCGGCTTAATATTGTCACCTTCGAGAATCTTGCGACGTACCGTATAGACGACTTTACGATGGCGGTTAATGACATTATCATATTGAACAACATTTTTGCGCGTATCGAAATTATATCCTTCAACTCGTTTCTGCGCTGCCTCCAGAGTCTTACTGACGGCACGATTCTGAATCGCCGTTTCTTCGTCAACACCAAGACGTTCTAGTACGCTAGCAATACGCTCCCCCTGAAAAATACGCATCAAATCATCCTCAGTCGAAACGTAAAATTGAGTATCTCCCGGGTCGCCTTGTCGACCACCACGACCGCGCAACTGGTTATCGATACGACGCGATTCATGCCGCTCAGAGCCAATTACTACCAGCCCGCCCAGCTCTTTCACACCAGGACCGAGTTTGATATCGGTACCGCGACCGGCAATGTTAGTCGCTAAAGTGATCGCGCCTTTTTCACCAGCGTGCGAGATAATCTCTGCCTCGTGTTCGTTATTTTTTGCATTCAAGATCTCGTATTTAATTCCTTCACTGTCTAAGTACTTCGCGATCATTTCGTTTTTGGCAATCGAGCCAGAACCAACCAGCACAGGACGGCCTTCATTGTGATACTCCTTGATAGCTTGTGCAACTGCCTTCAGCTTGCCTTTTTCAGTCTTATAAATCAAATCCTGATGGTCCTGGCGAACAATTGGTTTATTCGGTGGCACTACTACCACATCGAGTGAATAAATTTGTTGGAACTCCTCTGCCTCAGTGAAAGCAGTACCGGTCATACCGCTCAATTTTTTATACAGGCGGAAATAATTTTGGAAAGAAATTGTAGCCAATGTCATGCTTTCCTGTAGCACCGGCACACCCTCTTTGGCCTCAATTGCCTGGTGCAATCCTTCACTGTAGCGATTGCCCTGCTTGAGGCGGCCAGTGTGTTCATCAACAATAATCACCTCGCCGTCGTTCGTCACGACGTAGTCCTTATCACGCTTGAACAAGGTCTGCGCCCGCAAAGCTTGATCCATGTGATAAACGCTGCGCACGTATTCTGGAGTGTATAAGTTTTTTATACCCAACATCTTCTGCACTTTCTCAACGCCTTCGTCAGTCAGGGCAACTTGTTTGCGTTTCTCCTCCAGGATATAGTCTTCTGGCGTGAGTTTTGCAGCAATCTTAGCGAACTGGTAGTAATTGTCTGGATTTTCAGCTGCCGGGGCGCTGATGATTAACGGCGTTCGCGCTTCGTCAATTAAAATTGAATCGACCTCGTCGACAATCGCAAAATTTAGCTCGCGCTGACGCACCAATTCGATATCATTGACCATGTTATCGCGCAGATAGTCAAAACCGAATTCGTTATTAGTGCCATAAGTGATATCAGCTAAATAAGCTTCTTTACGCGTACAAGGACGGAGCTTTTTCATACGCGGATCAGTATGCTCTTCGTTATCATAATCATCATCATAGAGAAAAGAAGCTTCATTAATAATTACACCTGTAGATAGTCCTAAGGTAGCATATATTCGACCCATCCAGCCGGCATCACGTTGCGCCAAATAATCATTGACCGTCACAATATGCACACCTTTGCCTTCTAGTGCATTCAAGTAAGCTGCCAATGTAGACATCAGCGTCTTGCCTTCACCGGTCTTCATCTCAGCAATGCGACCCTGGTGCAGCACAATACCGCCCAAAAGCTGTACCGGATAGTGCTCCATGCCGCCTTCATACGTTCCATCCGCGTGCTTCACGCCAGTCGCGCGGCGCGCGCCCTCGCGCACCGTCGCAAAAGCCTCCGGCAAAATATCGTCGAGGGTCTCGCCCGCCTTGATGCGCTCGCGGAACTTTCCAGTCTGTGCCTTCAATTCCTCATCGCTCATCGCGACCATCGTGTCGCGAAGCGCAACGATCTTGTCCAGCTGCGGGTGGATCATCTTCAACTCGCGCTGGCTGTGTGTTCCAAAAATACTCTCAATTAGATTCATGTTCCCGCTCTCTCCCGCTGTCCGCAGAAATAAAGTTTTGTCTTTTCTGTCCTGTAAAAAGCCTGTATATCCGTTCTATTTTATCACCTCTGTTTCTATTGCGCAATGGAGCGACTGTGCGTTATTTTTGTAGCTTTTTGCTTCTCTTTTTCATGATTTATGCTATACTGGAATTGACAACATGGCAGTATTTTTCGTCAAACTGTCGAAAAATTCTCTGTCCATTCGCATCAAACTTGAAAGGAGCAGAACCGTATGCGTATCACCATTAGTGGAAGAAACGTAGATTTGGGCGACAGACTGAAGAATCAGGTGAACAAAAAGCTCGGGAAGCTCGAAAAGTACTTTGCTCCCGAGACCGAGGCGCGCGTGGTCTTAAGCCGCCGGAAGGATGCCGAGATCATAGAGGTCACGATTCCGACCCGAAACGGCTTTATCCGCGCCGAAGAGTCGACCGATGACTTCTTCGCCTCCATTGACCTCGCAGAGGAAACCATTGAGCGTCAGATCAAGAAGTACAAGACGAAGCTCATTGACAAGAAGCAGTCCGCGCTCGCCTTCTCCGACCTCTTCCTCGACGAGGCGGAGGACGAGACTGAGGCAGATATCCGCATCGTAAAGAATAAAAAGTTTGAACTTCACCCGATGACGCCCGAAGAAGCCTGCCTCCAGATGGAACTGCTTGGCCACGCCTTTTTCGTCTTTCTGAACGGAGACAGCGGCAATGTGGAAGTTGTCTACAAGCGCCGCGACGGCAGCTATGGCCTGATTGAGCCGCGCATCTGATATCCTTTTTATCATACTTTTCCAGAGAACAAAAGAGACCGCACAATTGTGCGGTCTCTTTTGCTTAAAACACACCGGAGCTTCCTGTTCGTTTCACAATTTATTTTTTGATCAGTCGCTGTTCCTTAATCGAATAAAATAGTCCGAACCATGGATTCCATCTCTGCCGGCTTGCAGCTCCGGTTGTGCCGGATTTCCGCATGCCGTACCTCTTCGACTGCCGGCGGGAACGGAACACCCGCCTTGTCGCGGAGCAGTTCCAGCACTGCCGTGTCATCCAGCCCGCTCACATCGCCCGCAATGGCTTCCATCACGGCGCGTGAGAACTTGAACGGGCTCGCCGTGCTCGCAATCACAGTCGGCGTCACATCACCGCTCTGCTTCCGGTAATCCTCGTAAACCTTCGAGGCGACTGCCGTATGCGTGTCAATCACATAGCCTGTCTTCTCGTACAAAGCCTTGATCCGCGCTGCAACCTCTGCCTGGATTGCATAGCCGCCCACAAAGTCGCTGATCGCTTTCCGCATAGCCTCGGTCACCGCATACCTGCCGCCTGTCTTGAGGGCTTCCATGAGCTCGCGCGTCTTTGCGGCGTCGCAGCCTGCGCTGAGATAGAGGAGGCGCTCTAAGTTACTCGAGACCAGAATGTCCATGGATGGCGACGTGGTCAGGATAAAGTCGCGGTTCTTGTCATAGATACCAGTCTCAAAGAAGTCAAAGAGCACCTTGTTGTCATTCGAAGCGCAGATCAGCTTCTGAATCGGCAGTCCCATCTGCTTGGCAAAGTAAGCCGCGAGAATGTTGCCGAAATTGCCGGTCGGGACGCAGACATTGATTGCTGCGCCCTCTGCAATTCGCTCCTCTTTCAGAAGCTCAAGATATGCGTGGACATAGTAGACAATCTGCGGCACGAGGCGCCCAATGTTGATCGAGTTCGCGCTCGAGAGCTGCACATGACGGGCAGCGAGCTCAGCCTCAAAAGCACGATCGCCAAAAATCTGCTTGACCGCCGTCTGCGCGTCGTCGAAATTGCCCGCAATGCTGACCACAGCTGTGTTATCGCCCTTCTGCGTGAGCATCTGGAGCTCCTGAAAGCGGCTCACGCCGCCCTTCGGATAAAAGACCACAATGCCGGTGCCGGGGACATCCGCAAAGCCAGCCATGGCAGCCTTGCCGGTGTCACCGCTCGTCGCGGTCAGAATCTCAATCTTATTTGTGACACCGTTCTTCTTTGCCGCTGTCGTCATGAGATAGGGCAGAATCGAGAGCGCCATATCTTTGAACGCAATGGTCTTACCGTGGAACAGCTCGAGATAGTAGGCGTCGTCCGCGAAGGTCAGCGGTGCAATTTCCGGCGTGTCGAACTTCTCGTCGTAATCCCCCTGAATGCAGGCGCGGAGTTCTTCCTCGGTATAGTCTGTGAGCAGAAGACGCATCACGCGATAGGCGACCTCCTGGTACGAGGCATCCTTTAACGCCGAGAGCGCAAAATCAAACTTCGGAATTCGGTCGGGCATAAAGAGTCCGCCGTCCTTTGCGAGTCCTTTCAGCACTGCCTGTGACGCTGTGCAGCCGGTCTCGCCGCCCCGCGTGCTGTTGTAAAGCAATTCACTCATTCTTCTGTCTCCTTTTCAAATAGCCGTTCAGAATCCTCTGCCGCCGCCGCCGTGCGTGGTGCCGCTCGAGCTCGTGTGGGTTGAACTGCTGCCGTGCGGCCCGCTGCTTCCCCCGCCACCGGAACTGCTGCTGCGGTATATCCGCCGCCGCACACGGCTCTGGTCGAGCAGTTGGTCGCCGATCTTGCCGAAGTGGAACGCTACCCCGCTCATCGCCATAATGCCGGAGACCGTAGAGGCGCGACGAGACGCGCTGTCCTGCATCTTATAGCTTCGCTTGACACCTGTCACAGCGCCGAGCGCTGCGAGCAGCGAGGCCACAAAGGAGCCCAGCGCCGCGAGCGGCGTGAGATGCTTCTTTTTGGTCCAGACGCCGCTCTCTGCGTCATAGCTCCAGCCTTTTCGCCCCGCTCTCCGGTAGGAGTCCTGAATGCCGGAGAGCACCTGTTTCGCACTCTCTGCATAGTTGCCGCTCTTGACGCCCGGAGTGCCGAGGTCTAGGAGCTTCTCGATCTCGCTGTCCGAGAGAAGCTGAATGCCGCCGCCCGCCGTGCTGACGTGAATGCGACGGTTGTCCATGTCAATTAGATAGAGTACGCCGGACTTCTTCTCGCCGTAGCCATAGCCCCCCCGGTCATAAAAATCATCCGCATAGGCCTCGGTACTCTTGCCGTCTGCCTCATTGGTCGTCACGACCACGAGATCCAGCTTCATCTTTTCCCGTTCCTGCGCAATCTGCTGCTCGAGCGCCTGCTTCTCCTCCGCGGAAAAAAGATTTGCCTGGTCAAAGACCCGCGTCTCTATGGCACAGACCTTTGCCGGGCTCACCGCTGCCAGGAAAAGAAACAGCCAGGAAAGCAGCACGCACAGCAAAGTACTTCGTATTGTTTTTTCTCTCATGCCGCCTCCTCAGGAAATAAAGTACATCAGTGCGAGCAGCACGGCAAACAGCGGGATGAAAATACGCAGGAAATAGCAGAACAGCTTGCCATTGTCCACCGGCAATTCACCAACCACCTTGCCACTCTGTCCGTTCAGCGAAAAATAATAGAGTTTCGAGGAGCCCGGCGCGCGATACGTCATGGTCCATACCGGCATCAGCGCGTATTCAAGCTGCTCGTGATCGAGGCGGATGTTGTCGGGACTGACTGGCAGTCCCTGATATACCGAGACCGAACTCCGAAGGCTCGCGAGTGCATATTGCTCAACTTCCTGCCGGGTCTCCGCCTGAATCGAGGCGCTCTCCATATCCCGCCGCTCCGCGACAAAACCGGAGAGGTAACTCGGTGAAAACGGTTTCAGTTCTTCTGTGGCAAACGGCTGCACGCTCTCAGCGAGCACACGGTTCGCCTTTTTCAGCGCATTTCGCGCGACTTTCTGTACGGGCAAATCGCCGTTCCGCTCAATCTGATACTTGCTAGTCACAATTTCCTCAATGTCGCCGCGCTCGTGGCGCTCCACGCGCGTGCCGACGCCGGAGAGACTCGAATGCGCCTCACAGCTGTAGAGCAGGTAGGGAAAATAGACACCTGTAAATTTCTCAATCTGCTTCTCGTCATAGAAGGCGCGCGGCACAAATTTTTTCTTTTTGATCCAGTCCTGGAAAATACCAAGCGCTTTTTTCCGGTCAATTTCAAAAGGAAGCACATACTGCGGCGCCTCCGCGCCAGAGAGACGCCCGACCAGAACCACAGGATTGTGGCAGAAATAGCAAAATGTCGCCGCCGTGCTCTCTTCTGTCTCAATCTCAGCGCCGCAATTCGGGCAGTTATATTGAACCAATTCTTCGCGCGCA
>CALLVJ010000370.1 GCA_938010625.1 uncultured Stomatobaculum sp.
GTCTGAAACCCTGATTTTTCGCTGGCTTCCTGGACATTTGCGCCCTGGCGCAGCAGCTGCTGCGCGGTGATGATGCGGAGCTGGATTACATATTCCATGACCGAGAAGCCGGTGCCTTTTTTGAAGATGTGGCAGAGGTAGTGCTTGCTCAGCATGAAGTGTTCGGCGAGTTCGTCGAGCGAGAGATGTTCGGTGCAGTTTTTGCGGAGATAGTCGAGAATTGGCTGTACGCGGTTATAGTCCTGGTTGGAAGTGCCGTGTTCTTTCTTTGTGGAGCGGATGCGGCTGCAGACCAGCAGCAGAATCTCATAGAGCGTGATGCGCTCCAGAATGTCCGTGCCAAAGGAAGGCGGCATGCTGATGCGAAGCTTTTCAAAGAGACGTGAGAGGCGCTTGCTGTCTTCCTCGGTGAGGCGGATGCAGGCAGCGCTGTTTTTTAAGGCTTCGGCAAAATCAGTCTGCGGTGTGGAGAGTTGCTCCAGGAGCGAAGGCAGAATGTGGAGCACATAGCGCTTGAAGACAGAACCGTCTGCGCCATTTTCGTCGCGATGCAAGGTATTGGCATTCAGGATAAAGAGGGTATTTTTTCGAAGCGGATACATTTTCCGATCCATGAAGAAGTCACCGCCGTCGGTCAGTACCAGCATGAACTCAATGCCCTCGTGGTAGTGCAGGCGATGCATGCGCCATTGATCGTCTTGTTTATATTGGATAATGTAGTCTCTGGATTCCATGTGATGACCTCCTCGGGCGATGAGTTCGGACTTTTCGCATAAATAGGCGGATATTCCGCTCGCCTTGTCACCAATATAACACAAGTTGCAAAAGATGCAAGTATATACAACTAACTGCTTCCTGGCGCACGGATGAATCTGTGCAAGAAACAGCAGAGAAGTACACCAAATAAATCAGTTTTTTGGCAGGTTTTCACACATCGAGACAATTTGCGCGAGCTTTTTGACAACAAAGAGAAGGAATCTTGCGCCTTTTGTGGTACAATGAGTACATATCAAAAAGGAGGTAGGGGTAGTATGTGGACAAGCACATCCATGGGTGTTCCTGAGAGCGTACTTCTGTCTGTCATGGGACTCAGTGTGGTTATGGTCACGCTGATTACTCTTGCGCTGGTCATCCTTGTGTTCGCCAAGGTCATGGGATCCAGCAATACGGCAGTACAGTCGGTGCCGAGACCGATTCCGGATCCGCCGGGCATCAGCGATGAAGTCTGCTCTATGATACTCGCAGTCATTTGTGAGGAACTTCATGCGTCGCCAGAAGAGATCAATGTCACGAGCATCAAAGAGCTAAAGTAAACCGAGAACAAAACAGGAGGCTACAAAAATGAAGTATGTTGTTACCATGAACGGCAAGAAATACGAGGTCGAAGTGGAGCGCATGTCCGCATTCCACATGCTCACCCGTGAAGAGATCGCTTCCGGCGTCTCGACGCCGGTACAGCCGGTCGCAGCACCGGCACCGAAGGCGGCAGCACCGACTCCAGCAGCACCAGCTCCAGCAGCGGCACCAAAGGCAGCAACTCCTGCTCCGGCAGCGGCGCCGAAGGCGGCAGCAAAGGCAGCGCCAGGCGGCACGCCTGTGACCAGCCCGATGCCAGGTTCTGTGCTCGGCGTCAAGGTGAATGTCGGCGACAAGGTAAGCGAAGGGCAGACCATGTTTGTGCTCGAGGCAATGAAAATGGAAAATGAGATTGTGGCACCGGTCGACGGTACGGTCGCTTCGATCAACGTGAAGACGGGTGACACGGTAGATACCGACCAGGTCATGGGCACGTTGAACTAAGCGAAGGAGGAACCTGCTGTGAATCTTATTGCTATCGTTGAGGGGCTGCTGAAGAGTTCCGGATATGCGACGATGACCTGGCAGCAGCTTGTCATGCTGCTTCTCTCGTTCATTCTGATGTATCTCGCGATCGTCAGGCAGTTTGAGCCGCTTCTGCTGCTCCCGATCTCCTTTGGTATTTTCATGTCGAATCTGCCGCATTCCGGCACCTTCGAATATTTTTATCAGCTTGATCACTGGTACGATGCTGGCATCCTCGGCGTCATGTACATGGGTGTCAAGTCCAGCTTCTTCCCCTGCATGATGTTCCTCGCAGTCGGCGCCATGACGGACTTTGGCCCGCTGATTGCAAACCCGATTTCGCTGCTCCTCGGCGCAGCGGCACAGCTTGGTATTTACTGTGCGTTTATCTTCGCAAATGCGACAGGGCTTTTTACCCCGCAGCAGGCAGCTGCGATCGGCATCATCGGCGGCGCTGACGGCCCGACAGCAATCTATGTCGCGAACAACCTCGCACCTGAACTTGTCGCACCGATCGCTGTGGCAGCTTACAGCTACATGGCGCTGATCCCGCTGGCTCTTGTACCGATGATTCAGCCGCCGATCATGAACCTCCTGAGGACGGACAAGGAGCGCCGCGTCAAGATGAAGCAGCTCAGAAAGGTATCGAAGACCGAGAAGATTGTATTCCCGATTCTCGTTGCCTGCCTGGTTTCCCTGCTGCTCCCGGATGTCGCACCGCTCCTCTGCATGCTGATGCTCGGCAACCTGTTCCGCGAGAGCGGTGTGGTCGAGAGACTCTCAGATGTCGCGCAGAATGCACTCTGCAATATCTGCACGATTTTCCTTGGCCTTTCGGTCGGCGCGACAGCGCGCGGTGAGCTCTTTCTTCGCCCGCAGACGCTTGCCATTGTCGTCATGGGTCTTGCAGCATTCAGCTTCTCTACCATGGGCGGTGTGATTTTTGGCAAGATTCTCTACGCTGTGACCGGCGGCAAGATTAACCCGCTCATTGGCTCGGCAGGCGTTTCAGCTGTTCCGATGGCGGCGCGTGTGTCCCAGACGGTGGGCTCCAAGACGGACAGAACCAACTTCCTCTTGATGCACGCGATGGGACCGAACGTGGCAGGTGTCATCGGCTCTGCGGTTGCGGCAGGATTTTTCCTGACCTTCTTCGCGCACTGAGTCGTTTGTAATACAAGCAGTTCAACCAAGTTAAGGATCGTTTTCTGTTTCGAGAAAGGAGGACATTACCTTGAATAAAGTAATGAGTTTACATGATGCTGTTGCAAAGTATGTCGAGAGTGGAGATGCCATTTGCTTCGGCGGATTTACAACGAACCGGAAGCCCTATGCGGCCGTTTTCGAAATCCTTCGCCAAGGACAGACTGATTTTACTGTCTGGGCAGGACCGGCTGGCGGTGATTGGGACATGATGATCGGCGAGGGGCGCGTGAAGGCATATGTCAACTGCTATACCGCGAACTCCGGCTATACGAATGTGGCTCGCCGCTTCCGCGCTGCGATTGAGGCGGGGACGCTGACCTACGAGGATTACTCGCAGGATGTTCTGATGCTGCAGCTCCATGCGGCATCGCTTGGCCTTCCGTACCTTCCGGTGCGCCTGATGCAGGGCTCCGGCCTCACAGATTTCTGGGGCATCTCGGAGGAGAAGAGAAAGAGCCTCGATAAGCTGACCAACTTGAAGTTCGCTTATGTCGAGAACCCCTTCAACCCGGGTGAGAAGGTCGTCGCAGTGCCGACTCCGCAGCTTGACACCGCAATCATCCACGTGCAGAAGGCATCGCCGGATGGCACCTGCGTGATTGAGGGCGATGAATTCCACGATGTCGATGTCGCTGTTGCAGCAAAGAAGGTCATTGTGACTTGTGAGGAGCTTGTGAGCAACGAGTACATCCGCCAGGATCCGTCGCAGAACAAGGTCTTCGGCGAGTGCGTCAACGCGGTTGTGCATGTGCCGTATGGCGCTTGGCCATCTCAGTGCTACAACTACTATGATTGCGATGACAAGGCGCTGAAAGAGTACGACAAGGCTTCGAAGTATCAGGACAAGGAAGACGCAGAGCGCCAGATTGCCAGGGAGAAGGAGAAAGCTGAGAAGAAGGGACTTCCTTACACAGCACCGGTCAATCCGGAGACTTTCCGCGACTATCTGGACAAGTGGGTTTATGGCTGCAAGGACAATAACGAGCTTCTCGACAAGATTGGCGGCGCGCATCTCGCGAGCCTGAAGGTCATTCCGGGACTTGGCTACGCAAAGCGATAAAAGGAGGGGAGAGACATGGCTGATTACACGAATTATACCAAGCAGGAGATGCAGGCTTACGCCATTGCAAAGAATATTCAGGAGAATCAGATTGTCATTGTCGGAACCGGACTTCCGCTCATCGGCGCTTCGCTTGCAAAGCGCGCGGTCTGCCCGTCCTGCCATCCGATTGTGGAGAGCGGTCTTATGGACTGCGATCCGGTAGAGGTGCCGCGTTCGGTCGGCGATCTCCGCTTTATGGCACACTGCGCAGTGCAGTGGCCGAATATCCGCTTTGTCGGGTTTGAGGCAAATGAGTGGCTGCACGATGAGAATCGTCTGATCGCCTTCATCGGTGGCGCACAGATTGACCCTTACGGCAATGTGAACTCGACCTGCATCGGCAATTACAACAATCCGAAGACGCGTTTCACAGGCTCCGGCGGCGCAAATGGCATTGCGACCTACTGCAATACGGTCATCATGATGCAGCATCAGAAGAGAAGATTCATGGACAAGATTGACTATGTCACGAGCCCGGGCTGGATGGACGGCCCTGGCGGAAGAGAGAGAGCGGGTCTTCCGGGCAATAGAGGGCCGCAGATGGTCGTCACGGATCTCGGCATCATGAAGTTCGATGAGGAGACCAAGAGAATGTACCTCGCATATTACTATCCCTTCTCCTCTCCGGAGATGGTTAAGGAGAATACGGGCTTTGATGTCGATGTGTCCAGAGCAAAGCTCATGGAAGGACCGAACCCGGAGATCATCAAGCTGATTCGTGAGGAAATTGATCCCGGCCAGGCATTCATCAAGGTTCCGAAGCAGTAAAATAAAAATTCAGCGCACGACTCACTTTTTTAAGGAGAGATTTGAGATGAATAATTACACCATGCCGCGCTATTTTCAGGACATGAAGGTTCTGAACGCACCTGCGGCAAAACCGAATCCGGAGAATGTGAAAGAGTTAAAGGAAGTCGAACAGGACATTCACGCGCGTGCGGAGAAACTTCTCTCCGCAGGCACGCCGGATGATAAAATTCACGCAAAGGGTCAGTATACAGCACTCGAGAGAATTAACCAGCTGGTCGATGAGGGCACCTTCTGCCCGCTGAATACGCTCTACAATCCGGAGGACAACGCAGAGGAGAAGATTGGCATTGTCTCGACTGGCATTGTCAAGGGGCTCGGTCGCATCAACGGCAAATGGGCGGTGATCATTGCTTCCGACAACAAGAAGATGGCTGGCGCCTGGGTTCCCGGTCAGGCGGACAACCTGCTCCGCGGCTCTGACACGGCGAAGATGCTCGGCATCCCGCTGGTCTACATCCTGAACTGCTCCGGCGTTAAGCTCGACGAGCAGGAGAAGGTTTATCCAAACCGCAGAGGCGGCGGCACGCCGTTCTATCGCAACTCGGAGCTCAACCAGCTCGGTGTTCCGGTCATCGTCGGCATCTATGGTACGAACCCGGCGGGCGGCGGCTATCATGCCATTTCTCCGACCGTACTGATTGCACATGAGAAGGCAAACATGGCAGTCGGCGGCGCAGGCATTGTCGGCGGTATGGATTCGAAGCCCTATGTGGATCTTGAGGGTGCGCAGGGCATGATCGACGCGACCAGAAAGATGAAGAATGATCCGCCGGGCTCCGTCTCGATTCACTACAATGTGACCGGTTTCTTCCGCGAGGTCTATGCAGAGGAGTTTGGTGTTCTTGACTCAATCAAGAAGTATATGGACTATATGCCGGCGTTCAATCCGGAGTTCTTCCGGGTTGACACACCGAAGGCACCGGCAATCCAGGGCGAGGAGCTCTATAACATTGTGCCGCGCAATACCCGCCGCACCTACGACATGTACAACGTTTTGAAGGCGCTGCTCGACGGCGGTGAGTTCATGGAGTACAAAAAAGACTACGGCCCGGAGATGATCACTGGTATCGCGAAGGTCAACGGTCTTCCGGTCGGCGTTGTCGCAAATCGCCAGGGCGTGCTCGCAATGCAGGGCTATCCGAATTATCCGGAGTACAGAGGCAAGGGTGCCATGGGTATGGGCGGCAAGCTCTATCGCCAGGGTCTCATCAAGATGAACGAGTTTGTGACCCTCTGCGGCCGGGACCGTCTGCCGATGATCTGGGTGCAGGATACGACCGGCATCGACGTGGACAATGAGGCAGAGAAAGCAGAGCTTCTTGGCCTCGGTCAGAGCTTGATCTACTCGATTCAGTCCACGAAGCTCCCGATGTTCGAGATTACACTCCGCAAGGGAACTGCAGCGGCGCACTATGTGCTCGGCGGTCCGCAGGGCAATGACAACAATGTGTTCTCGATCGGCACAGCTGCGACGGAGATCAACGTCATGTATGGCAAGACTGCAGCGGGCGCGATGTACAGCCGCCGTCTTGTGAAGGATCAGGATGCCGGCAAGGATCTCCAGGGCACGATTGACAAGATGAACCAGCTGATTCAGCACTATATCGACACCTCGACGCCGGCGTTCTGTGCAAAGGCAGGTCTGGTTGACGAGATTGTCGATATGCCGAAGATCAGAAATTATGTCGTGGCATTTGCGGACGCGGCTTATCAGAATCCAAAGTCCATTTGCCCGGTTCATCAGATGATTCTTCCGAGAGTCATCAAGGATTATGACGAGAATGGCCAGAACGCAAAAACTGCTGGGGCAAAGGCGTAATCCGAAAACGCAGAAGTAAGAGGAACTTTTATGGCAATTTTCACGTTGGGTATTGATGTCGGTTCCACTGCCTCCAAGTGCATCATGTTAAAGGACGGCGAGGAAATCGTATCGAAATCTCTGGTGAGCGTGGGGACTGGTACATCCGGTCCCCAGCGCGCCATTGAGGAAGTTTTACAGAATGCAGGCAAGACGCGCGAGGAGATGGACTACACGCTCGCAACCGGCTATGGCCGCAATTCGCTCGATGGCATTGCGGACAAGCAGATGAGTGAGCTCTCCTGTCATGCGAGAGGAGCGTACTTCCTGTTTCCCAAGGTACACACCGTCATTGACATCGGCGGTCAGGATGTCAAGGTCTTGAAGATTGAGAACGGCGCAATGGTCAATTTCCAGATGAATGACAAGTGTGCGGCGGGCACGGGACGTTTTCTGGATGTCATGGCGAGAGTTCTGGAGGTCAACATTGAAGATCTCGAGAAGCTTTCGGCGGAGTCCACAAAGCGCATCGGCATCAGTTCTACCTGCACGGTTTTTGCAGAGAGCGAGGTCATCAGCCAGCTCGCGCAGGGCACCGACAAGCGGGACATCATCGCAGGCATTCACAGAGCGATTGCGGGCAGAGTCGCAGGGCTGGTGCACCGCGTGGGCCTTGTGCCGGATGTTGTGATGACAGGCGGTGTCGCACAGAATCACGGTGTGGTGCTTGCACTGGAAGAGCTGCTGAACTGTGAGATCAAAACTTCCCCGCTCACGCAGTACAATGGTGCGCTCGGCGCGGCACTGTTTGCATACCAGGGCGCGCTAAAGCGCGCCAAGGCATAAGCCATATTTAGAAAAGAGGCGATTAAAATGGCAGAAGAGGTAAAGAACACGGAAGTGAAGAAGCCGGCGAAGAAAAAAGTGAGCCCCGGCGTTCTTGCACTGAGAAAAGTTGTGGACGATGTCTACGCAGAGGCGAGAGAAGCGAAGAAGCGCGGCGAGCCGGTGGGCTGGTCTTCTTCCAAGTTCCCCTGCGAGCTCGCAGAGGCATTTGACTTGAAAGTCGTCTACCCGGAGAACCAGGCAGCTGGTATCGCGGCGAATCGCGATGGCGAGATGCTCTGTCAGGCGGCGGAGGATATGGGCTATGACAACGACATCTGTGGTTATACTCGTATCAGCCTCGCATATGCAGAGGGATTCCGCGTTGGCAGAAAATTTGATCCGGCGACCGGTGAGTTCATCATCAATCCGGCGAGCGGCAAGCCGTTAAAGGATGAGAACGGCAATGTGGTCATTGACCCGGAGACCGGCAAGCCGAAGAAGGATCCGAAGACACAGGTTCCGTATGAGGAGCTTGTGAACATCAATGAGATTGAGGCGCTCCCGGACGGCCCGGAGAAGGAAATGCGCTTAAAGGCATTGAAGCCGATCCGTCAGAATCTGATGCCGATGCCCGACTTTGTCCTCTGCTGCAACAACATTTGCAACTGCATGACAAAGTGGTATGAGAACATTGCCCGCATTCACAACATTCCGCTCATCATGATCGACATTCCATACAACAACGATGTCGAGGTCGATGATTCCAAGGTCAGATATGTGCGCGCACAGTTTGATGCGGCAATCAAACAGCTTGAGCAGATTTCCGGCAAGAAGTTTGATGAGAAGAAGTTTGAGCAGGCATGTGCAAATGCCAACCGCTCCGCAACAGCATGGCTCAAGGTCTGCGATTATCTGCAGTATAAGCCGGCTCCGATGTCCGGTTTCGATCTGTTCAACCACATGGCAGATATCGTAACCGCGCGCGGTAAGGTTGAGACAGCGGAGGCATTCGAGCAGCTGGCTCGCGATCTCGAGGAGAATGTGAAGGAAGGCACTTCGACGCTTCCGTTCCCGGAGAAAAAGCGCATCATGTTTGAGGGTATTCCGTGCTGGCCGAAGCTCCCACAGCTCTTTAAGCCGCTCAAGGAGAATGGCATCAATGTCACGGCAGTTGTCTATGCGCCGGCATTCGGTTTTGTCTACAAGAATCTTGACGGCATGGCGAGGGCATATTACAAGGCGCCGAACTCCGTCTGCATCGAGCAGGGGGTTGCGTGGAGAGAGGGAATCTGCCGCGACAACAAGGTCGACGGCGTTCTGGTACATTACAACCGTTCCTGCAAGCCGTGGTCTGGCTACATGGCAGAGATGCAGAGACGCTTTACGAAGGACCTCGGTGTTCCGACCGCGGGCTTTGATGGCGACCAGGCTGATCCGCGCAACTTCAACGCGGCACAGTACGAGACCAGAGTGCAGGGTCTCATGGAAGCAATGGAAGCAAACGAGCAGAACAAAGGGGCAAAGGAGGCGTAAGGCATGAGCATCGAGGCATTGTTGGAAAAATTTGCGGCGGTCTCCGGGCATCCGAAGGCGCAGTTAAAGAAATATAAGGCAGAGGGCAAGAAAGTCATTGGCGTGCTTCCCTACTATGCGCCGGAAGAACTGGTCGACGCAGCAGGTATGGTGCCGATGGGGGTCTGGGGCACAAACGACCAGACCATCAGCATGGCAAAAGAGTACTGCGCAACCTTCTATTGCACGATTGCACAGCTTGGGCTTGAAATGCTCCTGAATGGCACACTGGATGACCTGGACGGCGTGATTACGCCGACCATCTGTGATACGCTTCGCCCGATGTCGCAGAACATCCGCGTTGCGATGGGGCATAAAATGCCTGTCATCTTCCTCGCGCATCCGCAGAACCGCTTTGCGGAGTGGGGGCTGCAGTTCACAATGGATCAGTACCATGAGGTGAAGCGTCAGCTCGAAAAGATTGCGTCGAAGGCAATCACGCCGGAGGCATTACAGGACAGCATCAAACTCTATAACCGCTATCGCCGTGCGGCGCGCCGCTTTGTGGAGCTCGCAAGCGAGCACTGTGATGTGATCACGGCAGTCAAGAGAATGCAGGTTTTGAAGTCTGCCTGGTTCATGGCAAAGAGCGAGTACACGCCGCTCCTTGAAGAGCTGAATGCAGAACTGGAGAAGCTGCCGGCGGCAAAGTGGACGGGCAGTAAGATTGTCACAAGCGGCATTATCTGCGACAACCCGAAGCTCCTGCAGATTTTTGATGACAACCACATTGCAATTGCAGCGGATGATGTGGCGCACGAGAGCCGTTTCTTCAAGACCGACGCGCCGGAGACGGATGATCCGGTCAGAGATCTCGCCGTGCAGTTTGCAAACCGCGATCACGACGTGCTGCTCTACGATCCGCAGTCCTCGAAGAATCGCCGCGGTGAGTTCGTCGCAGAGCTCGTGAAGAAGAGCGGCGCACAGGGACTGGTGCTCTTCATGCAGCAGTTCTGCGATCCAGAGGAGATGGAATATCCGTACTTAAAGAAAGCACTGGACGATGCGGGAATCCCGCACATCAAGCTTGGCATCGACCAGCAGATGAGAGACTTCGGCCAGGCACAGACTGCAATTCAGGCATTTGCAGATGTGCTGTCGCTGTAAAAATCAGACAATACGAAACACCCGCTGGCATTTCTGCCTGCGGGTGTTTCTTACATTTCTCAGCCAATTTCATCAGACGGTCTGACGGCAGCTTTCGGGAGAAAAGACCAGAACGCGTTTGATCCAGTCGCATTTTGTCCGCATCTGCGCATAGAGAGCACCTTCGGACAGAAATTTACCGGTCCCTGTCAGAAGGAATCCGGTTCCCATTCCCAGTTTTCCCTGAACCTGATCACTGCCGAGAGAGAGCTCCATGTAGGGCTGATGCAGTGCATTTTCCTCTGTGGTGTGGAAGCCAAAGCAGGGAATCAGAATCTGTTCCCCTTCTGTAACGATCAGATACTTATTCCAGGTATTTGCGATGTGGGGTTTGCCGTCTGCTGAGGCAGTTGCGATAGATACAATGCCCGGATGAGCGATACAAGCATAAAATGTCTCGTTGAGTAACATGGTGTCCTCCTGTCATAGATGCCGGATAGAATGAATCGGCGATTAACTTTGTCGCCGATTAATATATAATGAGCAAAGAGCGCATGCAAGCGCAAAAATTTATCCACATTATCTGAGGAGGTGCCTATGAAATTTTCTGTTGCTGTCGAGTATGCGCTCCACGGTCTGCTCTATATGGTAGACTTGGAGGAAAATAAGAGCATTCGCATTCAGGATATGTCCCTGTTTCAGGGAATTTCAGAAAGTTATCTTTCCAAAACATATGCAAAGCTTGCGAGGGCTGGAATCGTGATCTCCATTGCCGGGGCGAAGGGCGGATATCGCCTGGCCAGACCTGCGGAGCAAATCAGTTTCTGGGATGTGATCGCGGCTGTTGAGGGCGAAAAGCCATTTTTTCAGTGTGAGGAACTGCGCTGTAAAGCGCTCACAGTCAACGTGGATGCACTTCCTGGAGAATATACGGATACACCCTGTCTGATCAGCAAAGTCATGATGGAAGCTGAAAACGAGATGAAAAAATATCTCGCTGGAAAGACGATAGGCTGGCTGCATGACCGGGTATTTGCTCAGGGCTACCCGAAGAAGGAGAGAGAAAGGATACGGCGTTGGTTCAGAGCTCACAGCAGTTGAACAGGCTCTCTCTATTTTTCAGTTGTCATCCTGTTCTTTTTTCGGCATACTGAGAATAACAGGGTCGTATTCAGAGTAGGAGAAGGGTATGCGAAGAAAAATGTATGCGCTGCTTGCAGCGTTTGGCGGAAGTCTTATGATTTTAACGAGCTGTTCTTCATTTTCGGAGCGTTTTTCGCGCCCGGAGAGCAGCAGTACTGCGGCGGAGAGTCGCGCGAGCGAGAGCAATTCGGCGGAGAGTGCAGAGGCAGAGAGCGAGGCGAATGTATCTGTGGGGACAGAGAGTGGCGCTGTGGACGGGACGCCCGCAGAAGGGGAGCCCACAAGTGCAGAGAGTACTGCTGAGACGCGTGTGGAGGGAGAGACGCCCGTCGCTGCAGAGAGCAGTGGTGAAACGGCAGCGGGTGAGGCAATGGCGACAGAGACGACTGCGGCAGAGAGCACAGCTGCCGCGCAGACGCTCACGCGGCGCTTCCGGAATCTCATGGTCGAGGGAGACAGCCTCTCGGTGGAGCTCTCGGAGAGCATTGATGGCAATTTCCATCTGGATTACGACGGCGAGCCAGCGCTGCAGATTGAAGATCAGGAGAATGAGACACTCTATATCAAAGAAAGCGGAACAGCCGGAAAAGTGCTCCGGATCGCGGTGCCGCGCGGCACCAATCTCGGTGAACTGAACTTCGCGCTCGGCGCCGGGGATCTGACTGTCATAGGCGTCAACGCTGACAGTCTGACAGCATCGCTGTCTCTCGGCGACGTAAGCTTGCAGACGGTCAATGTACAGCGCGCGCTGCTCACGCTGACCACAGGTAAGCTCCGCGCAGATGCGCTCAGCACGAGTGATTTCAAGGCGGACGCTGAGCTCTCGGATCTGACGGTATCACTCGCGGAGCCGCTCGCAGACTTTAACCTTTTTGCGCGCTCGGAGCACGGCAGCGTGCGCTCACAGGGAAATACCGTGGACAGCAAGTTCCTGCAGCGCGGAGACAGCGGCAAGCAGCTGATGCTCCGCAGCGAGATGGGAGATGTGAATATCAGCGGCTTGCAGTGAAACAGGATGTCGCGCGGTCCCGGTGCGACGAAAAAGCCCCGAAGCATCTGCTTCGGGGCTTTTTGATGTGTGAGATTATCTTCTGCGTTTGGCATCAGCCGCAGTGAGAGCAGCTGCCGCCGCAGCCGCAGGAAGAAGCCTGTTCCTCGTGAGTGCCGGCTGTCGTCACACAGGACTCGCTGCGCAGATTTTTCTGTGCCATTGCGAGCATGAGCTTGATGCGGTTCAGCTGGTTCACCTCAGAAGCGCCCGGGTCGTAATCGACCGCGATGACATTGGCATCCGGGTAGGAAGCGCGGAGCTGTTTGATCACGCCCTTGCCGACGACGTGGTTCGGGAGACAGCCGAAGGGCTGGGTACAGACAATGTTCTTCACACCGCTCTCGATGAGCTCTAACATCTCACCGGTCAGGAACCAGCCTTCACCCGTCATGTTGCCGAGCGAGACAAACTTGGAGCTCATCTCTGCCATGTGGCGAATGTCGCCCGGCT
>CALLVJ010000371.1 GCA_938010625.1 uncultured Stomatobaculum sp.
AAGGATCGCGAGAGCGCAAAGGCGCGCTATCAGGCGCGTGTCGCAGCGCTTGGCAAGGAGCACGAGCAGGAGGTGCAGCGGCTCCAGAAAGAGGGCGCTCCGGACTTGCAGCAGGAGCTTAAGGATGAGAATTATGTCTACAAGAATAAGCTCTTCGACGCAAAGGTGACTTACGAGCAGGAACTCCAGGTCATCAAGGACAGACGCCACGAGGCCTTTTCTGAACAGTATCACATGATTGACCTGCTCCGCATGTCCCGCTTTACCTTTGCGCAGGCGCAGGCGCAGCGCATTGAGAACTACAAGTACACATTTAACCGGCGTCAGTTCTTCTTAAAGAACGGTCTCTACATTGTCATTGTGATGATTTTCATCGCACTCAGCATTGTGACTCCGATTGTGAAGAACACGCAGCTCTTCACTTACAACAACGTCCTAAACATTCTGCAGCAGGCATCTCCGCGTATGTTCCTCGCGCTCGGTGTCGCAGGTTTGATTCTCCTGACTGGTACCGATCTCTCCATTGGCCGTATGACAGGCATGGGCATGGTCGCGGCGACGATTATCATGCACAAGGGGATTAACACGGGTGCAGTCTTTGGAAAAATCTTTGACTTCACCGGGCTGCCGTATGCCGGAAGAGCCATCATGGCATTGTTGGTCTGCATTGTTCTGACCACCTGCTTTACCTCGATTGCCGGTTTCTTCACGGCGCGCTTCAAGATGCACCCGTTTATTTCGACGATGTCCAATATGCTGATTATCTTTGGTCTCGTGACGTATGCGACCAAGGGAGTCTCCTTCGGTGCGATTGAACCTGGCATTGCCTCGATGATTGTCCCGAAGGTCAACGGCTTTCCGCTCATCATTCTCTGGGCAGTCGCGGCGATTGTGATTGTCTGGTTTATCTGGAACAAGACCCGCTTTGGAAAGAATCTCTACGCAGTTGGCGGCAACCCTGAGGCCGCGGCAGTCTCCGGTATCTCGGTCTTTGCGGTTACCATGGGCGCATTCATGATGGCAGGCGTGCTCTACGGCTTTGGCGCATGGCTTGAGTGCGCGCGCATGGTGGGTTCCGGTTCAGCAGCTTATGGCCAGGGCTGGGACATGGACGCGATTGCAGCCTGCGTGGTAGGCGGCGTTTCCTTCACAGGTGGTATCGGTAAGATTTCCGGCGTCGTGGTCGGTGTCCTGATTTTCACGGCGCTCACCTATTCCCTGACGATTCTCGGCATCGACACGAACCTGCAGTTCGTCTTCGAGGGCATCATCATCCTGACGGCTGTCACGCTCGACTGCCTTAAGTATGTGCAAAAGAAGTAAGGCTTCCCGTCGGACGGAAAGAGCCCGCATATGCTATACTAAAACCGCAGCTTACGCTGCGGTTTTTTTGAAAGTAGGAGGAAAGACTATGCTCTATTCCTGTATGCTGGTAGACGATGAGGAAG
>CALLVJ010000372.1 GCA_938010625.1 uncultured Stomatobaculum sp.
GGCGGTCTCGAGCAGATCGGCATGAATATCACGGCGTTCGAGTGCAACGATACGATTATTGTCGTGGACTGCGGCATTGCGTTTCCGAGCGAGGACATGCTCGGCATTGACTGTGTGATCCCGGACGTCAACTATTTGAAGGAGAATCGTCAGAAGGTCAAGGGCTTCGTGATCACACACGGTCACGAGGATCACATCGGCGCCCTGCCTTATATTTTGAAAGAATTGAATGTGCCGGTCTATTCGACCAAGCTGACGATTGCGCTGATCCGCCACAAGCTCGAAGAGCATCACCTGCTGGATTCCGCAAAACTCTTTGTCGTAAAGCACGGCGACACCGTGCCGTTTGGCGATTTCAACGTCGAGTTCATTAAGACGAACCACTCAATTTCGGACAGCTCGGCACTCGCGATTTTCAGCCCGGCAGGCGTGATTTTCCACACAGGCGATTTTAAGATTGACTATACGCCGGTCTTTGGCGAGGCAGCTGATTTGCAGCGCATGGCAGAACTCGGAAAGCGCGGCGTGCTCGCAATGCTCTGCGACTCGACCAATGCAATCCGCCCGGGTTTTACGATGTCCGAGAAGACGGTGGGGCGCACCTTTGACCTGATTTTTGCCGAGCACCAGAAGAATCGCATCATTGTCGCGACCTTCGCGTCGAATGTGGACCGCGTGCAGCAGGTCATCAACTCGGCGTACAAGTACGGCAGAAAGGTCGTGGTCGAAGGCAGGTCCATGATCAATGTGATCGGCATTGCCAATGAACTTGGCTATATTAAGATTCCGGAGGGAACACTGATCGATATTGATCAGCTGAAAAATTACCCGCCGGAAAAGACAGTTCTGATCACGACCGGCTCGCAGGGCGAGAGCATGGCAGCGCTCTCCCGCATGGCGAGCGGGATGCACCGCAAAGTTGCGATCAGCCCGAACGATGTGGTCATCATGAGCTCGCACCCGATTCCGGGCAATGAGAAGGCAGTTGACAAGGTTATCAACGAGCTCTCGATTAAGGGCGCAGAGGTCATTTTCCAGGACACGCATGTCTCGGGGCACGCCTGCGCGGAGGAAATTAAACTTATGTATTCGCTGCTTCGCCCGAAGTTTGCGCTGCCGGTGCACGGCGAGTACCGCCACAGAAAAGCACAAGTCGAGATCGCAGAGGCGGTTGGCGTGCCAAAGGAAAATATCCTGTTCATGTCAACCGGCGATGTCGTGACGCTGACCAGCGAGAGCTGCAAAATTACCGGCCATGTGCAGGCGGGTGGCATTCTGGTCGACGGTCTCGGCGTGGGGGATGTCGGAAACGTCGTGCTGCGCGATAGACAGAATCTCGCTCAGAATGGTATTATGATAGTGACCATCGGTCTGCAGCGCGGCTCAAACCAGCTGCTCGCGGGACCGGAAATTGTCTCAAGGGGCTTTGTCTATGTCAAGGACTCCGAGGATCTGATGGCAGAGGCGAGAGAGCGGGCTGTGACAGCTGTGACCGACAGCCTCGACGCAGGCGTCAACGACTGGAGCAAATTAAAGAATGTCGTGCGGGATGAGCTCAGTGATTTCTTCTGGAAGAAGATGAAGCGCACCCCGGTGATTCTGCCGATTATCCTCGGCGTCAACTGAACTTGCAAAAGAGGAGAGCGGGACATTGAAAGCGCGGCGGAATACAGAAAAATTAAATCATCTGTCTTCTGAGGCATTGGGCATGGCAGTGCGGTTGTTAATCACCGCCTGCCTGCTTTTTGTGCTTTTCAGAGGTGTCTTTGCGGCATATCGCTTCGGGCACGATGTCTTCTACCAGCAGAGCGTGGAGGCAGCGCCGGGGCGGGACATTGAGGTGCAGATTCCGGAGGGACAGAGCACAGAGGAGACAGCGAAACAGTTGAAGAAACTTGGTCTCATTCAAAATACCTGGGCGTTTCGGGTGCAGTCTCTTTTCCTTGGCAGAAAGGTGCGCCCGGGTGAGTACCGCCTGAACACATCGGAGACGATTGATGAGATGCTTGAGCTTTTGTCGACTGCGCCGGAGAAGCGGAGGAGCGGAAAATTATGATTTCAGAGCGCGTCCGAGACTATCTGGACTACTTAGACCCCGGCAATCAGCGCTATTTGGAAGAACTCCGGCAGGTGGCAGAGGCAGAGGGCGTACCCATCATACGGCGGGACACCGAGCGCTTTCTCCGCGCAATGCTCGCGGGGTTTAGGCCGCATCGTGTGCTGGAACTGGGGACGGCGGTGGGCTATTCTGCACTGGTCATGGCAGAAGAGCTGCCGCCGTCTGCGCATATCACAACGGTGGAAAATTTTCCGCCGCGCATTGAGAGCGCGAGAAGGAATCTGGCGCGCTTCGGGAAGGACAGAATTACCCTGGTTACGGGCGATGCCTTTGAGGTCTTGCAGGCGGCGGAGACAGCGGCCTATGACTTTCTCTTTCTGGATGCGGCAAAGGGGCAGTATCTCAAGTGGCTGCCGGAATTGCTTCGCGCGCTGCGGCCAGGCGGCGCCCTGCTCTCCGACAATGTGCTGCAGGGCGGTGCCACGGCGGAATCGCGCTTTGCGATTGACCGGCGAGACCGCACGATTCACAGCCGAATGCGCGCCTATCTCGAGGCGCTCTCCACGATGGAAGAACTCAGGACGTCCATTCTGCCGATTGGCGATGGACTTGCACTTAGTATAAAGGAGTAAAGCTTTTGAGCAGAGAGAAGAGAAACAAGCCGGAACTTTTGCTGCCGGCGGGCAGTCTGGAAGTTCTGAAGACCGCATTTGACTATGGGGCAGATGCAGTCTATGTGGGCGGTGAGGCCTTCGGGCTACGCGCCAATGCCAAAAATTTTAGCTTGGACGAGATGGCGGAGGGGCTCCGCTTTGCGCACGAGAGAGGAAAGCAGGTCTATGTGACCGCAAACATCCTCGCGCACAATGACGACCTCGATGAGGCAGAATCGTATTTCAGAGAACTTTCAGAGCTCAGGCCGGATGCGATTATCATTTCTGATCCGGCGCTTTTCGTGCTCGCAAGACGTCTCTGCCCGGGCATTGCGGTGCATGTCAGCACGCAGGCAAACAATACGAATTACGGCACTTTCCTCTTCTGGCGGGAGCTCGGCGCGAGCCGTGTCGTGACCGCGCGCGAACTCTCGCTCGCTGAGATCCGGGAGATCCGGGCGAAGATTCCTGCAGAGATGGAAATTGAGACCTTTGTGCACGGCGCCATGTGCATTTCTTATTCCGGTCGCTGTCTGCTCTCAAGCTTCATGGCAGGGCGGGATGCGAACCGCGGCGAGTGCACGCACCCCTGCCGCTGGCAGTACAGCGTGATGGAAGAGAAGCGTCCGGGCGAACTCATGCCAGTCTTTGAAAATGAGAGGGGTACCTTCCTCTTTAACGCAAAGGATCTCTGCATGATAGATCACATCCCCGAGCTCATCGAGAGCGGCATTGACAGCTTTAAGATCGAGGGCAGAATGAAGACTGCGCTTTATGCGGCAGTCACAGCGCGCGCCTACCGCCGCGCGATCGACGACTATTTCGAGAGCCCGGCGAAGTATACGGCAAATCTCGCATCGTACCGGGAGGAAATTGGCAAGTGCACCTACCGGGAATATACGACGGGCTTTTTCTTTGGGAAGACAACAGCAGAAGATCAGATCTACGGCTCGTCTTCCTATGAACAGAGCTCGGATTTTGTCGGACTTGTGCGCTCCTACGACGAGGCAACACAGCTTGCTACGGTGGAGCAGCGCAATCATATGAAACTGGGACAGGAGATCGAAGTATTCCAACCCGAGGGAGCGCTGTTCCGTCAGGAGCTTGCGGAGATGTGGGATGCGGACGGAGAACCGATCGCAGCAGCGCCGCATCCGCAGCAGATCGTCCGCATACGGATGGAGCGTCCGGCTGCGCCAAACAGTATTTTGCGCCGCGATGTTCCGATGAAAAAGGAGGAAGTGCAATGAGCGCTGTGATTCGCCGCTATGCGTGCGCTGCAGGGCGTGTGCAGGGCGTGGGGTTCCGTATGTTCGTCCGTCAGCAGGCGGTGATGAACGACATCACGGGCTGGGTGATGAATATGGAGGACGGAACGGTGACAATGGAGCTGCAGGGGGCGGAGCCTGCGGTCGAAGCTGCGTTTGCCGCGATGCGTGCGGGGAATTATTTTATCCGCGTAGAGCGTCTGGACATCGAGGAACGTGAACCCGTGGATGGTGAGCGAGACTTTTCCATCAAATACTAGGAGTCGTCATGGGGAAAATACTGGTACTGAACGGACCCAATCTCAACCTGCTCGGCACGCGTGAGCCGGAGATCTACGGCGCGCTGACGATCGCAGACATCAATGAGCGTCTGCGCCGCCGCGCCGAGGAGGCGGGGCACACAATCGAGTTTATGCAGTCGAATCATGAGGGCGTGCTCGTGGATGCGATTCAGGCGGCGCGCGGAACGGTGGACTACATCATCTTGAATGCCGCTGCGTTTACGCATTACAGCATCGCGATTCGCGACGCGATTGCAGCGGTGGAGGTGCCCGTCATCGAGGTGCATCTCTCGAATATTCACCGGCGTGAGGAGTTCCGCCACAAGTCTGTCATCGCACCCGTCGTCCTCGGACAGATTGCAGGACTTGGCGCGGAGAGCTATATGGCGGCACTTGAGGCGATTCTCTGCCGGATGGGAGGCGTGCGGCAAATATGAATACGCGTATTGCACGACTGCGGGAAGTTCTTAGAGAGAAAATTGTGGATGCCGTCCTGATTACGAAGGAGGAGAATGTCTGCTATTTCAGTGGATTTCGCGGGGATTCGACCGCGCTTCTTGTAACGCAGGAGCGTCTCCTGCTCGTGACGGACAGCCGCTATACAGAGCAGGCAGCGGCGGAAGCCCCCCTCTATGA
>CALLVJ010000373.1 GCA_938010625.1 uncultured Stomatobaculum sp.
AATAGCGATTGACAGACCGGAATGCTGTGCTAGAATATAGTTAAAATAAATTTTAAGGAGGTGATGTTCCTATGGGAGAGAGCAGTATCTTCAAAGTGCTCTCGGACCCGCAGCGGCGCGACATTCTGGTCATGCTGCGAGAGGGGCGCATGAGCGCCGGGGAGATTGCGGAGCGGCTCGGTGTCAGCCCGCCGGCGCTCTCCTACCACTTGCGGCTCTTAAAGGGCGCAGAGCTGGTGAGCGAATATAAGGAGAAAAATTTTGTTTACTATGAACTGAACACATCCGTCCTGCAGGAATTGATCCTCTGGGTGGAACAGTTCGGAGGGAGGAAATCGTGAAAAAGCTTGTCTGGTTACTTGCTGGTTTTTCTTTGGTTGTCACAATTTTTTGGCTGCAGACAATGCCTTCCCTGCTGCCCATGGATTACTCGATCGGCGGCGAAGTGAGACGCTGGGGTAGTAAGTACAGCTATTTGATTTTACCCATGGTCACGCTTTTGATTACGCTGCTCTGGCAGTTTCTTGTGGCGCACTTCGAGCGTCAGGCAGATGGCGATGACAAGACAGCACAGGCAGCTGCGGCCAATGCAAGAGTGCTTGTATTCGTGGGTCTTGTGATGAATCTCTTTTTTGGCGCGCTGCAGCTTGTGTTGCTTGGTTCTGCCGCCTGGATTGCAGGGCATAACAGTGCTGCGGGGACAGCACAGCCAGAGGTGGCGACAGCAGCGCAGAAAGTGCTTTGCATTCTGATCAGCTTACTGTTGATTCTGCTCGGAAATATCTTGCCGAAGACCCGGAAAAACTGCAATGTGGGCGTGCGCCTGCCCTACAGCCAGTATAATGACATCACCTGGCAGAAGAGCAACCGCTTTGGCGGCGCGGCCATGGTGACCGCAGGTATTCTGGGAATTTTGAGTGCCGTGCTCGTGCCATCAGCAGAACTTGCAATGGGGGTGCTGACAGTTTATCTACTGTTTGCAGTGGCAGCGACCATCTGGTATGCGAGAAAGGTATACCAGGGAGAGAAGAAAAAAGAAGTCTGATCGCAGCGGGGGTGCCGCAAAATGAATCCATCTGCCACAGCGTTTGCATGCGCAAAGATTGTATGATAGCACGGTGCAGGAAACAGCAACTGCGCAGGAGGATTTTGCAAGGAAGGTATTGTTTGTAAATGGCAGCAGTCATGCGAACAGCACGACCCTGCAGGCAGTGACCAACCTTATTCGGCGGGAAGACTGAGCATTATGCTACGGAGCGTAGCAAGAAAAATGCGAAATGTAAGCCCGTGTTTCTTGTGCGACGCTGCGATTTTTTTATACTGATGCCATCATTAACAGGAGGTCAAACCATGACAATCGCAGAAAAAATCAAAACCCTTCGGAAGACGGCTGGTATGTCGCAGGAACAGCTGGCGGAGAAGCTTCATGTGTCGAGACAGGCCGTCACCAAGTGGGAGACCGAGGGCGGCACACCGGACATCGAGAACCTTCTGTTTGCGATCACCGTAGACGAACTGCTCTCGGGGGAGACAAAAGCGCAAGTGGCGGCAGAGCATCTCTATGAGAGCGTTACCGAATACGATATCGACGAAGTGAAACACTACGATATGAAGTTCGGCAGTGCAAAAGAAATCTGCCTGTCCGGGTATGCGGGGGAGAAGCTCCGCGTCTGCCTGGCATCGAATACGCTCACGTCGCTCCGGAGTGATTTTAAAATCAAGCTGGATGACACGCGGAGCCAGCTGGATTTGGAACTTCTTCGAAAGAATGATATGTCCGAGACAGCTGCTAAGGAAGCGCTCAGCATTTTTGTGGAGCTTCCGGCAGTTTATCTCGGAAAAGTGGAGTGTGCTGTCAACGCAGAATTCGTGAAGCTATGCGCATTGGATTGCGAGCGCATAGAAATTGACGGAAAGAACAGGAAATTGTTCCTCGAGGAGGTTCCGGGCACTGTTGAGATTGACTGCAATCTTGATATGGAGTTGCACTGCCGAAGCTTGGCGGGCGCGCTGGAACTCAATCAGCTTTCGGCCTGCTCGAAGCTCTATGTCCCGACAGATGCGGTCTTTGCGGCGAAAGCCAGGGGAATCGGTACCCGGATAAGCTATGAGAGCAAGGGAGAAGCAGCGGAACCCTTTGATACGCCCGAGGCTGGGAAGAAGATTGAATTAAACGGAATCAAGAGTGAACTGGTGATTTGCAGAGAAGTGTGAGGGAAAGTGAAAGGTGAATGGGGAAGAGCGCCGACGTCAGAACAGTTTCTTGCACCGGTGTATCGTCGCGTACTGCAGCAATCGGATTTTGAGGGACATTGGTCTTGTGAGATTGACTTATGCGCATCTGCACTGCGAGTTTCCGGGGCTGTACCTGTGAAATACCTGTTCTCTGTGTTATGATGTACAGAGAACGTAAGGAAAACGTAAGAAATGTGCACAGGCTTGTGGAGAGGCTTCCTTTTTGCGGAGCCAACTTTTGTCTGGAATCTTGAGGATGAGACTGGCAAGCAGAAAAAACAGAAGAGAGAGTTTTATATTCCAAAACTCTCGAGAGAAAAGAAGCTCTGTGGAACGGAATTTGCAGTCTTTGAAACACTCTCCAATGGCGAGGCGCACTGTGGGCATGTAAATATCTATGGAGAGTTGCAGAGAATGCCTGGAGGGGGAAATTACATGTTGAGGACATTGCGAAGATTGAAACTCCGCCCCTTTACCGCGGCGGATGCAGCAGACTTATACGAATATGCCCGTGACCCGGAAGTGGGTCCCGCGGCGGGCTGGCCTGCGCACACCAGTGTTGCGGAGAGCCGGGAGATTATCCGGACAATCTTTTCCGCACCGGAGCAATATGCCATCTGCAGGCGGGAAGATAATCGTGTGATCGGTGCAATCGGGCTTAAGCTGCAAGGCAGCACGCGGCTGACTGAGCGGGACGATGCGTGCGAGCTCGGCTACTGGCTTGGAAAGCCGTTCTGGGGACAGGGGCTCATGCCGGAAGCAGCAGAGGAACTCCTGCGTCACGCGTTTGAGGATCTCAGGATGCAGCGCGTGTGGTGTGCCTATTACGACGGCAATGAGAAGTCGAAGCGCGTGCAGGAAAAACTGGGCTTCCGCTACCAGAGAAGTATTCCGGATGTAGATGTCTCACTGCTTCACGAGACGCGGACGGAACATGTAAATGTGATCACAAGAGAAGAATGGCGACGGCGACACAGTACCTGAAGGAAGAGAAAATTGAATCTTTACAAGTTGGGGTGTTACAATAGCGGCGATAGAGAGCGGGCAGTATACAGCGCAGTCAGGAGGAGAAACTATGGGAGATATTGCGGAGATTGTTGAGATGTTTGAGCGGGAAATGCCAATTAAGCTCTTCTGGATGGACGAGGACAAGCGAGAGCATGAGGAGGAAGCGCCGCTCCGCATGATCGAGGCAGTCAATCTGCTCGGATACATCGCGCCGACCGTGAAGACGCTGGACTGGCTATTCGATGAGCTTCGGAACCGTGTCTTGAGACGCTTTATTCGCCAGCACGAGAATGCCGGGCTGGAGCGCGCCTATGTGGACGGCAAGGTGCGCATGGACAACGAGGCAGTCTATAAGTATCTGGATGCCTTCGACGCGATTGTCCTTGAACTCCGCGACAATATTACCTTTGTGCGGCTCTCGGAGCGCGGGCGGAAGATTTACCGCGAGGCGGCAGTGCGGGAGTTTAAGGAGAAGGTACAGGAAGACTGAGGCGGAGGAAAAATGTACAGCACAACGCTATGCTATCTGGAGCGGGACGGAAAGTGGCTCATGCTGCATCGCGTGACCAAAAAGAATGACATCAACGAGGGCAAGTATGTGGGTGTCGGCGGCAAGTTCCTAGAGGGCGAGAGCCCGGAGGACTGTGTGGTTCGCGAGGTCTTTGAGGAGACTGGCTATACGCTGACGCATTACCGCTATGCGGGACTTGTGACGTTTGTCTCGGATCGCTTTGAAGCGGAGCACATGCACCTCTTTGCGGCGGATGGCTTTACCGGCACATATCACGACACCGAGGAAGGTATTTCCGCATGGATTCCGAAGGAGGAGGTCATGCAGCTGCCACTCTGGGAGGGCGACCGGATTTTCCTTCCGCTCTTACAGCAAAATATTCCGTTCTTTTCGCTGAAACTCTGCTATGAAGGCGATGCGCTGGTCGCAGCAGTTCTGAATGGAAAACCGCTTTCGGTTGCGCCTGAAAAAAGAGACAGAAGTGCCGGAGATATGCCTGTAAAAACCGTTCTTTTGTGAACTTGCACAGGAAAACCGGGCTATGCTACACTGAGCTGGTAACCGCGAGAAGGAGCAGGTCGTTTGATCTGCGGGGGGGCTATGCTCGACAATATTACAAATCTGTTTCTGTTCATTGGAGGACTGGGAATGTTCCTCTACGGCATGCACGTCATGGCGGAGGGAACACAAAAGTCTGTCGGCAGTAAGATGAAGGACTTTCTGGGGATGCTGACTTCGAACCGGCTGAAAGCTGTGCTGGTCGGAACCCTGATCACCGGCATTATCCAGAGTTCGGGCGCAACCACGGTCATGGTCGTCGGTTTCGTGAGTGCCGGCCTTATGACGCTGAGCCAGGCAGTCGGCGTCATCATGGGCGCAAACATCGGTACCACGGTGACTGCGTGGATTGTCTCATTGAGCCAGATTGGCGACTCAATGAAGGTTCTGAATCCGGAGTTTTATGCGCCGGTTCTGATTGGCGTTGGCGCGAGTATTATTATGTTCTCGAAGTCCGAGACAAAGAAGAGCCGCGCGGAGATCGTCATCGGTTTCGGCCTTCTGTTCCAGGGACTTAAGTTCATGTCGGAGTCAGTCGCGCCCTATACGGACGCGCCGATTTTTGTGACGGTCTTCACGACGCTCGGCTCGAATCCGTTTCTCGGCATTCTCGCCGGTGCGATTGTCACGGCGCTCCTACAGAGCTCCTCGGTCTCGGTCGGTATTCTGCAGATGCTCGCGGGCAATGGCCTGATTATGACGAATGCCGCGATTTTCATCACCCTCGGCGAGAACATCGGCTCCTGTGTGACGGCGATGCTCTCTTCCATCGGCGGTTCGCGCGCCGCGCGCCGCGCCGCGGTGATTCACCTCTCGTTCAACATGATTGGAGCGCTGCTCTTCACGGTGATCAGCATTGTGCTCTTTGCGCTGAAGCCAACACTTGCGCACTATCACATCAGCCCTGTGCAGATTTCCATGTTCCACACGGGGTTCAAGCTGACCATGACCGTACTTCTGTTCCCGTTTGGGGAGCAGCTGGTCAGGCTCTCGGGAATACTGGTGCCGGAGAAGCAGACACTGCTGGCGGGGACAAAGCCGGAAGAGGAACTGGTGACCCGCTTGGATCCGCGTATCTTTGAGCAGCCGGCCATTGCGGTCGCAGCACTCTCGAATGAGGTCGCGTCGATGGGCGAGCTCACGCTTCGAAATGTGGAGCGCGCCTGTGAGGTCTGCTTTACCCAGGACGAGGCGGTGATCGCTGAAATTTTTGAGACGGAGAAGAAAATCAATGCGATGAACCGAGAACTCTCGGGATATCTGATCAAGGCAAATACGCTGCCGGTCAATGATCATCAGCGTCTGGTTGTCGCGAATCTCTTCAACACGCTGACAGATCTGGAGCGCTCGGGGGATCACGCGGAAAATGTCGCAAAAGAAGTGCAGATTCTTATGACCCGCCAGCTCAGTTTATCGGAGACCGGAAAGAAGGATCTCCGCGATATGACAAATGCCGTGCAGGAGGCCTTCCGCTATGCGGTCAAGGCACGGGAAGAGCAAAGCATCACAAGTGCGAGAAAAGTCAGCGCCTGCGAGGATCTTGTGGATTCGCTGCGCGACGAACAGAAGGAGCGCCATATGGAGCGTCTCTCAAATGGTGAGTGCAAGCCGGAGGCAGGTCTGGTCTTTATCGAGATTATCGACAATCTGGAGCGCATTTCCGATCACGCACAGAACATGGCGGAATATATCATGAATGAAATTTAAGCTTGACAAAAGTTAATAAAAAAATTGAAGCTTGGTAAAACAAATGCTAGGATATTGATAAGAGTCCTGACAAGGTTGCCAGAGCTTGTGGAATTGGCGTCTGTGTCGTTTGGGCACAGGCGCTTTTTGCATCACAGAATTGCCGGAGACAGGAAGAACATGCGTGCAGAGCGAAAGGAAGGTGCGAAGATGAGACAATGCAGGCATTGTGGCAGTGAGGTGAAGGAAGGTGAGCGTTTTTGCAGCAACTGTGGTGCAGCGCTGGAAGAGGAGATGAGTGTCGGAGAGGCTGCCGCACAGAGCGCGCCGCAAGAGACAGAAAAACAGAAACCGCGCTGGCGCAAGTTTGCGTTGGCTGCTGCTGCCGCTGCGGTGATTACGGCGACGGGCGCGGTGGCAGCAGTCCGCGCAACAGCAGGGCAGACGGGAGCGCGTTTTCTCCGCGCGCAGGCCGAGGTTTTGCGGCAGGAGGCCGCGCCACTTCTAGGACTGGGATCCGTGTTTGAAAATGGATTTTCGAGTGATCTTGTGCTCAGCATGAAGCTGTCGCCAAGCAGACAGCTGGCCCTTTCCCGGAGCGGCAATGAAGACTATGTGATGGGCGCGAAGATTCTGCAGCGCGGCATTCAGGCAAGGGTGGACATTGGAAAACAGTTCGAGAGCGCCGTGCTGAATCTGGAATTTGGTACAAGCAATTCGGAAACAGTCAATCTGGATTGTTTTCTGGATGCAGAGAAATTGGGCTGCCGGATTCCACAGATCAGTGATCAGATATTTGTTCTGCATTATCCGGATCTGATCGCGGTATACAGCGGTGGCGCGCGCTTCAGCACGGAACAGCTGGCTGACATGGTGCCGCCGAAAGAACTGCTCACTGCGTCCGCGGCGCGCTATGGAAATGTGCTCGCGGCTTCCATCAAAAAGGAACATATGCAGGTCAAAAAGCGGACATATAGCTCCTATGTTCTGCAACGGCATTTGGAACACGAGATGAAGGGCGAGTATACGGTCTACACCTGGCATCCTGACAAGGAGATACTGGAGGCGTTTTTCCATAAGCTCGCGGCCGAGATGCAAAAGGACAGTGAACTTGCCGCTTGGTATGACAAGCGGCAGAAGACGGGTGAGGAGATTGCGAAAGCGTTTGGCCTGGGACAGGGGGAAGCGGCAACTTTTTCGGATGTCGCAGACTATGTCGAAAAGCAGGCGGAGAACTGGGCGAAAACACTGGACAGGCGCAATTTCCGCTGGAAGCTCGTGATGAAGGGCAGAGAAGTCTCAGCGATCCGCCTCGTCGACAAGGGAGAAAGACCGCTCTTCTGCTATGAGAAAGATCAGGTTGGTGACACCTTATATCACGGTTGCGGCGGTGAGCTCATCAGGTCGACGCTGGCTGAAGAACGAAGCCAAAAAAAGGACAGTTACAAGGGCAAGATAATCGGGCGCTTTGCGATGCTCGGCGATGACTGGCTGTGGGGATTCAAGCTGGACTACAGCAAGGTGCCGCTTGACGGAAAGTCCTCGGTGTTCGGGTTGCCAAATGGCAGTTACCGCTATACCTGTTTTGA
>CALLVJ010000374.1 GCA_938010625.1 uncultured Stomatobaculum sp.
GGCAAGATCCAGGTCCTGGTTTCCACGACGGTTGTCGAGGTTGGTGTCAATGTGCCCAATGCCAGCGTTATGCTTATTGAAAATGCCAACCGCTTCGGGCTGGCCCAACTCCATCAGCTCAGGGGCCGCGTGGGAAGAGGAGCGGATCAGGCCTACTGCATTTTCATTGATTCCTCGGATTCAGAGGAGATCTCCAGGCGCCTGGAGATTCTGGTGCACTCCAATGACGGCTTTGCCATCGCCTCCGAGGATCTGAAGCTGCGCGGCCCGCGCGACTTCTTCGGAATTCGACAGTCCGGAGACCTGGACTTTAAGATCGCGGACATCTATCAGGACGCCGATGTCCTGCAGATGGCTTCCGAGGACAGCAAGGAAATCCTGGAGGCAGATCCCAGGCTGGTCTTTGAGGAGCACGCGGGGATCCGCAGCTTTTTAGAGCGCAGACGGCAGGAGGTCTACACGAACCTGTAAGGGAAGGAAGTCTGCACGAATCCGCAGGGAAAGGGGAAAAGAAGAATCCCATGAGGCCGATTCAAGTTTTTCCCCCGGAAGAGATCCCTTCAATCGACAAGCCTGGCGCCCTCTGTGGAGGGCCTTGCTAAAAGGGAGTAGTTGCTGTAGTAGACGACGAAGCCGGCAACAGCTCCGGCAGGCTTTTTGACCTTTTTCTTCTGCAGGTAGTCGACCTCGACGCTTCCGGACTCCCGTCCCTGGGAGTAATAGGCGGCCAGGGAGGCGGCAATTTCGTAGACCTGGTCGGGCATTTCTCCTCCGGCAGGGTTCTTGACAATGACGTGGGAGCCGTGGATTTTCTTGGCGTGGAACCACCAGTCACTGCCCGAGGCAACCTTGAATGTCAGTTCTTCATTCTGATAGTTGTTTTTTCCAACATAGATGTCAAAGCCGTCACTCGAGCGGAAGTGGAGCGGATGTGATTGGATTTTTGGCGGCCGTCTGCCCTTGGGCAGGCGTTGGCGTTTCACGTACTGGAAGGCTGCGAGTTCCTCGCGGATTTCGGCGAGATCGCTCTCTTCGGTCGCAAGTTCAAGGGCAGTCAGGACAGAAGAGAGATGTGCCTCTTCCTGAATCGTCTTTCTGAGTTCTTGGCTGACTGCCAGTTCGGTGCGCTTTAACTTCGCATAGCGGTCAAAATATTTCTTCGCATTTTCAGCGGGCGTCAGATTTTTGTCGAGCGGAATTCGGAGCGGTTTGTTTTCGTCATAGAAATTTTCGGCGACAAAGTGATCCGCGCCCGCCGGCACCTGAAAGGCGTAGGTGTTCAGAAGGTCGCCGTAGACCCGGTACTTCTCTTTTTTCTGACTGTCGGCGAGCTGCTTTTCCTGGAGGACGCGCTTTCGCTGGCTGCGCTCCAGATGATTCTGCACGAGGCGGCGGAGATCCGAGGACTTTTGCCGAAGCCGGGCTCCTTCTGCGCGGAGTGCATAATATGAGTAGAGGAGTTCGCTCATCGTGTCGTAAGGGCGCACAGTCAGCCTCTCTGCTTCGAGCATAGCGAGCGGAAGTGCCGAGAATTCAGCGGGGCGCTCATCCTTCAGATACATGACGGGTGTAAACTGCCCGGTGCGGACTTTTTCCATGACGCTGTCAAAAGTTGAAAAGAGTTGCGCTGTTTCTCCTGAATGCAATTCGGCAAACCCGACGCGCGGGTCGACCGACGCGCGGTACAGGATGTCCTGGGCTGCGAGCGAGGAAATGCCGGAAAATGCTGCGGAGAGCGCGCGGTCCAGAGGCATTGCGCCCTGAGCTCTCAGGGCGTCCGCAAAGCCCTCTTCGGTGAGCACAAGTGGATTTCTTTTCTGCAGCTTTTCAGGAATGAAGTATGGGCGGCCGGGTAAAACTTCGCGGAGCGAACTCACACTCGCGGGGACGCGGCGCATGCTGTCCAGAATGGTGTTGTGCTCATCGGTGAAGATGATATTTGAGTATTTGCCCATGAGTTCCACATAGAGAGAGCGCGGCGCGATGTCACCGAGTTCATTGAACTGTGTTGTCTCAATGCGGACAATGCGCTCGAGGCCCAGCTGTTCGATTGCGGTGATTTTGCCGGAGCCAATGTGCTTTCGGAGCAGCATCGCAAAGCCAGGGGCGGTGAGCGGACTCGGCTTATTCTCGCGCTGCAGATAGAGGAGCGGGAGAGAAGCCTCACAGGAGATCAGAAGGCGATGCTGCACCGCATTGTTTTTGACAGTCAGGAGGAGCTCATTGTTCTCGGGCATCGCTATTTTCTGGATGTGGCCGCCGAGAAGGGTGCGCTGTAGCTCTTTGACGAGAGCAGCAATAACAATACCATCTAAAGCCATAAATCTTCCTTTCTTTCGTCGGAAATATACTGAAATAAAAGCTTGAAAAGGAGCAGCCTGCAATGGAAACATGCTTGCAAACTTTTGAAAAATGCGGTAAGGTTAATCACGCTTTCTTGCTATAGGAGCTATTTCGCATTTTTCCGCGAAAACAACAATACTTTTTGAGAAGGATGCAATCACATGGCGTCAAATTTAGTGATCGTAGAGTCACCTGCAAAGGTGAAGACAATTAAAAAGTTTTTGGGATCCAGTTAAGTGGTGGACGCGAGTCAGGGACATGTTCGCGACCTCCCCAAATCACAGCTCGGCATTGATGTCGAGCACGGATATGAACCAAAGTATATCACAATTCGCGGAAAAGGCGATGTACTCGCAAAACTTCGGAAAGAAGTGAAGAAAGCAGATAAGATTTATCTTGCAACCGACCCGGATCGCGAGGGAGAGGCGATCAGCTGGCACTTGCAAAAAGCGCTAAAACTGGAAGAGACAGGGAAAAAGGTATACCGCATCAGTTTCAATGAAATCACAAAGAATGCTGTCCGCGAGAGCATTAAGCATCCGCGCAGCATTGACATGGATCTGGTCGATGCGCAGCAGACGCGTCGTATTCTGGATCGCATGGTGGGTTACAGCATCAGCCCCCTGCTCTGGGCAAAGGTGAAACGCGGCCTCTCCGCGGGCAGAGTGCAGTCGGTTGCGCTCCGCATGATCTGCGACCGCGAGGCGGAAATTGAGGCCTTTGTGCCGAAGGAGTACTGGTCTCTTGAAGCAAAGACGCGCGCGGCGGGAAGCAAAAAGCCTCTGAAGGCGCGCTATTACGGGGTCGGCAGGGAAAAGGCGGAGCTTCACAGCGAGGAAGAGTGTCTCTCGGTCATCAAGGACTGTGAGGGCAAGTCGCTGTTTGTGCAGGAGATCAAAAAGAGTGAGAGGAGCCGGAAGGCGCCGCTGCCATTTACCACTTCAACCTTGCAGCAGGAAGCATCAAAACGCCTGAATTTCTCGACACAGAAGACGATGCGCGTTGCGCAGCAGCTTTACGAGGGTGTCGAGGTGGAGGGCAGAGGCACCATTGCGTTGATTACCTACCTCAGAACAGACAGCACGCGTGTCGCCGAAGAGGCGGATGCCGCGGCAAGGTCGTATATCCGCGAGAATTACGGCGAGGACTATGTCGCTACAGAGCGGAAGGAGAAGCAGAGCGGACAGAAGATTCAGGACGCCCATGAGGCAATCCGACCGATTGACATCACGCTGACGCCCGCGGCGGCGAAGGCTTCCTTGTCCCGCGACCAGTTTCGGCTCTATCAGCTGATCTGGAAGCGATTTGCGGCGGGACGCATGCGGGAGGCGGTCTATGCCTCTACCTCAGTCAAACTGGCCTGTGGAAAGCACAGCTTTGCGCTCTCCGGCTCATCGCTTAAGTTTTCGGGATTTATGGAAGTGTACAGCGACAGTGAGGAGGAAGAGGAGGAAAAACCGGACGCAGCTCTTTTAAAGCTCACGGAGGGCGAGGAACTTGTGCTCGATGGCTTTGACAAGGAACGGCACTTTACCCAGCCGCCAGCGCATTTCACAGAGGCAAGTCTGGTCCGCGCAATGGAGGAACAGGGCATTGGACGTCCTAGTACGTATGCACCGACGATCACGACGATCTTGGCGCGGCGCTATGTGATCAAAGAGCAGAAAAATCTCTATGTCACAGAGCTCGGTCAGGTTGTGAACCGCATGATGGTGAAATCTTTTCCGGTCATCGTGGATCCGCAGTTTACGGCGAATCTGGAACGCTTGCTTGACTCGGTCGGAGAAGGTAAAATGAACTGGAAGACTGTCGTTGAGAATTTTTATCCGGATCTCAACAAAGCCGTCAAGCAGGCGGAAAAAGAGCTGGAGAGCGTAAAAATCGCAGACGAAGAGAG
>CALLVJ010000375.1 GCA_938010625.1 uncultured Stomatobaculum sp.
GCGCCGCTGCCACTCTCGCGCAGGCCGCGCCCATCGGCGTATGGCAGTGCAAGAGTGAGAAGCCCTCACGGCGAATGAGCGCCGTGAGTTCCCGCACAGCGCTCATATTCTGCGGCTTCCAGGGCTCCCGCGCAAACCTAAGCTGGTGACAGCGAATCCCGGTCCCCTCCAATCTGTCGTTATTGTCCCCATAGGAGGGCATGTCAAAATTGGCGGCATAGTGTACCTCATAGCCCTTTTCCTGCAGAAGGCGCACATTGTTCATCTCAAACTGTGGCACAAAGCCGCTCACGGTCGTGACCAGCAGCGCCTTCTTTGTTTTGCCCATGCTTTTCTCCTCTTTGGAATCGCACTGCTTTAGAACGGAAGTGTTCCGTCCGTATGCTGCACCGCTGTGAGCTGTCCTTCCGCAACGCCCTCCGTCTTTTCCCGCATAAAGAGAATTTTCGGCGTCATGAAAATGAGCTTCAAGTCGAGGAAAATGGAATAGTTGCGGATATAAATCAAATCAAGTTTTAACTTGTCATAGGGCGTCGTATTGTAGACACCGTAAATCTGGGCATAGCCAGTGAGACCTGCCTTGACTTTGAGACGATAGTCAAATTCCGGGATCTCCTCTTTGTACTCGGCAGCGATCTCCGGCCGCTCGGGGCGCGGTCCGACCATGCTCATATCGCCCTTTAAAATATTCAGAACCTGCGGGAGTTCATCCAGTCTCGTCGCGCGGAGCACTTTTCCAACGCGCGTGATCCGGTCATCTCCCTGTGCGGCGAGCCGCGCAACGCCGTCGGCCTCGGCATTGACCCGCATCGTGCGGAACTTCAAAATAGCAAAGGTCTTGCCGCCCTTCGTGAGGCGGCACTGCTTATAAAAAACCGGTCCCTTGTCCTCTAAGCGGATGGCAAGTGCAAAAATCAAAAAGAGAGGCAACGTCAGGATGAGCAATGCGCCCGCGCTCAAAATATCGAGCACCCGCTTGCAGAAGAGTTGATCCACCTGGAGCCCGTCGTTCCGGGAAAGCAAGAGCACGGTGTCAAAGAGTTTCAGCTCATCGGAGCTTCGGATCAGGACGTCGCTGATTTTCGGAATCATATAGACGCGCTTATCCATGTCATAACAGCGCTTGAAAATCAGATTTCGGTCGTGGCTCGAGAGATCGCCGATGATCACACCGCCGTACTTTGAAACTTCCTGCATGATCCGGTCTATGCCCTCGTCAATTCGAATGGCTGCGGCCAGCACATATTTATCGTCCCGCGAGTGCATTTTTTCAAGCACATGTGCAACCGAACGCTCGCCGTAAATCAGGAGCAGCTGGCGGGGCGGAAAGAGCACGTTATAAGTCCACTGAAACAGGGTCGCCCAGACAAACACGAAGAGCATATCCGCCGCGGTCAGAAGAATAAAGGGCAGCGGCACATACCAGTGACGCTCTACGAGCGCAAGCAGCAGATAGCCGAAGGTATTTGCCGCAACGACGGCGAGAAACTGCGAGTAAATAATATTATTTTTCCGGAAAAAGCCAATTTTCAGCCCCCCATAGAGACTGTGAAATACAAAGAGCATGGCGGCATAAAGCGCCGCCAAGAACCAGTTACCGCGGCGCCAGAAGCGCATGACAATCACGCGATTATAGTAACGCGTCCAGAGAAAATAATAGAGACCAATCTCCGCCAGAAGTATCACTGCCGCCGCGCCAAACTTGATGAGGCGCTTATAGCGTTCCATCCGTTCCATATATCACTCCGCTGCTCTTGCGACTGCGAGGAGCGCCCAGAGAACCGGGGCTGCAACCGGGACATTGATATTGACAAAGGCCTGGAAGGCGTAACAGATCACCGCAACGCCAAGCGCATAGAAACAGGCGCTGTCGCCCCGTGTCAGACTGCCATCCCGCTTCTCTGCGAGCGCATTGCCCTTTCGAAAGGCCTGTTGCACCGAAAAGACCAGAATACCGAGGTGTGCCAGAAGACCAAATGGCCCTACCGTAAAGAGATACTGCAGATACTCATTGTGCACGGCATCGTAAAACTGCCCGGTTATCTGGTTCATCTCATTCCAGCGGTTCGTGACCATATAGGCCACATAGGTGTCGGGGCCGCTGCCGAAGATGCGGTTTATGACGGGAAGCTTGCTGTACTCGTCAAGCGTCGCGCGCCACACATAGCCGCGGTAAGTGCCCCACTCATTCCGGAATTTTAAGTAGTCACCGAGCATGCCGAACTTCGCGTGCACAGTCTCATAGGGCAGACTGTTCGCATAGACAAAAAGACAGATGAGCGCCAGAATCGCACCGCAAAGCAATGCCGCATAAGCGCGAATCCAGAGCGACGCATGCGGGCTCTGCACTGCCTCCTTATCCTTTTCGCGGTACAAAAGTACCAGTGCGAATATGCCGAGCACCGCGCCGATTACCGGCAGCCCTGGAATTTTCCCAATCACAAGAAAAAGACCGTAGAGCGGAATCACCTTGCCAGCCTGTGAGATGCTCACATCCGTCAGATAATCAATGACCAGCAGCATGGTCGCAAGCAGCAGGAGGTAGCGCGCTCTTCCTTTCCGGCTTCGAAAGGCAAAGAACGGCAGCGCGCCAAAGAAGCCCGCAAGACTTAAGTAGCCGTTGTCCGAAGCCCCGGTGATCAGCGCGAGCACGGCGACCAGATAGACCAGATAGTAAAAGATGAGGCGACCTGGTTTCTCTTCGCTCAGCGCAAACAAAACGCCGGAGATTGCGACAACGAGACCCACATAGGTTGTATAGGTGTTCACATTGCCGAAGGTCGACATGAACATTGCATACTGCTCGGGCAACATCTCGCTGCGAAAGCCGAGCAGATCCAAGTTGTAAAAATCCGTATAGCCGAGCAGGCAGACCAGCAGACCCACCGCAAGAAACACCGTCAGGTACTTTCTGGAAAATTTCAGGTTCCGACTCACAAAAAAGTAAACTGCCGTGACGAGAGCAATGTAAAAGAGACCCACAAAGCGACCGTCAATCCCGGTCAGCGCTTGGAGCCAGAACTTGCCGGAGAGCAGCGTCGCAATCAAAGAGATGACAAAAAAGGCGAGCACACACTTGTCGGCGCGGTTCATGTCCTGCCAGCTGCCGAGCGGCTGAAAGGTTCTGCCGCCGTTCAGGTAGACAATCCCCATGCCAAGCGACAGAAGCAGCGCCAAAACAACAAAAGTCACATACTTGGTCTGCAGAATGTTGAAATAGTGGTCGGTAAAAATCAGCGGGAAGAGCGCAAACATGAGCATGACCCATGCGCCCGCAATCCAGGAAGCCCGGCTATCCCTTGTCTGCACTTTCTGCTCTGCTGTCATTGAATTTTCTGCCTTGACCGCATTGCTGTCCGCTTTCCGCAGTGCCGCCGCGACCCCTTTGTTTTTCTTTTTCTTACTCATGTTTCTCCTTTTTCGCTCAGAGTAGCGGCGTGAAGCCCCGCTCCTCCTGCTGTCCGCGCTTTTTTTCTTCGAGGCGCGCAGCCGCAGCCGCAGCCAGCGCTTCCTCGGCAAAAACTTCCTGTGAGTTGAGCGGCACCTTGCCACGGCGGTTTTCCTTCTCGTAGCTGCCGTCCGGGCGATAAATGCTCGCCTTCACATTGTCGCGGAGTTCGGTCTCCAGGTAGTGTTGCACTTCCAGGCGAATTGCGCTGTCCGTGACTGGGAACACAATCTCAACGCGGTTGTCGAGATTCCGGCTCATCCAGTCCGCAGAACCAAGATACAAGCTCTCCTCACCATCTGCGTGGAAGCGAAAGATGCGCGCGTGCTCCAGGAAGTTTCCGACAATTGAGCGCACGCGGATGTGCTCCGAGACGCCCGGAATGCCGACCCGAAGGCAGCAGATCCCGCGGACAATCAAGTCAATCTCCACGCCGTCCTGATCTGCGCGGTACAGTTCCTGAATCATGCCCGGATCCGAGAGCGAGTTCATCTTCGCCATAATAAAAGCAGGTTTTCCGGCGCGCGCTGCCGCCCGCACCCGTTCGATTTCGCGGACAAAGCGCTCGCGCATCCAGAGCGGCGCGACAATCAGGCGGTTCCAAAAAAGCGGCTCAGAGTAACCCGAGAGCATGTTGAAGACTGCGGTCGCGTCCTCGCCGAACTCCCGCTTGCAGGTGAGGAGACCGAGATCCGTATAAAGCTTTGCGGTCGAATCGTTGTAGTTACCTGTGCCGAGGTGCACATAGCGGCGTATGCCGTCCTCCTCGGAGCGCACGATCAGCGTGATTTTAGAGTGCGTCTTTAAGCCGAGCAGACCATAAATCACATGGCAGCCAGCCTTCTCAAGCATCTTCGCCCACACGATATTATTCTCCTCGTCAAAGCGCGCCTTTAATTCGACGAGCACCGTGACCTGCTTACCATTATCCGCCGCCTCAGCGAGCGCCCGGATAATGGGCGAATTTCCGCTGACGCGGTACAGGGTCTGCTTGATTGCGAGCACATCCGGATCCTTTGCCGCCTCCTGAATGAAATTCACAACCGGGTCAAAGGACTGGTACGGGTGGCTCAAGAGAATGTCGCCCTCTCGGATGTTCGCAAAAATGCTCTTCTCGTTGACAAGCGCGGGCACCGGCTGCGGGATGTGTTTTGGCAGTTTCAGGCGGTCAAAGCCGCTCACACCGTAGAGTTTCATCAGCACCGTCAGATCAAGCGGTCCGTTGATCAGGAACAGATCATCCGACTCGATCTCGAGCTCATCCTGGAGTATTTTCAGGAGCTCTTCCTCCATGCCCTCTTCGACTTCAAGGCGAATCGCCTCGCCCCACTGCCGCCGCTTCAATTTCTTCTGGATCTCAACCAGAAGATCCGCTGCCTCTTCCTCGTCGAGCTCAAACTCGGCATTCCGCATGATGCGGAACGGATGCGCCGCGAGAATGTCATAGTTCAAAAAGAGAGAGCTTATGTTCCGCTCAATGATTTCCTCGAGCAAAATAAAGGTCTTCTCTTCTGCTGGTCGCCCTGTGACCTCAGTCGGAAGCTCCACAAGCCGCGGCAGCACAGACGGTACCTGCACAATCGCAAAGTCCGGGCGGGCGCCGCCTTTTTTCTTCTTTTCCTCAATCCGGATCAGCGGTTTCACATGCTCTTTTTTCCGGATGCGCGCTGCAATATTCAATGTCTTGTTCCGGATCAGCGGAAACGGCCGCGAGGAGTCCACCGCCATTGGCGTCAGCACCGGATAGATGGTGTCCCGGAAATAGCGATCCGCAAAGGCCTGCTCTTCTTTGCTGAGCTCCTCGTGACGGGCAATCAGGTGCAGTCCCTCTTTCTCAAGCGCTGGAATCAGGCTCCGCTTGAAGCTGTGATACTGCAGTTGAACCATTTCATGCGTCTCAGCTGAAATTTTCTTCAACTGCTCTGCCGCCGTGAGCCCCGCAATGTCCCGCTTCGTGAAGTCCGCGAGCACCTGGTCTTTCAGAGAGGCGACGCGCACCATGAAAAATTCATCGAGGTTCGAACTCACAATGCTGAGAAACTTGAGCCGCTCAAAGAGCGGAATGGCCTTATCGCGCGCCTCATTCAGGACGCGGAGATTAAACTGGAGCCACGAGAGCTCGCGACACACATAATAGGCGGGATTGGCAAGATCCATTGTCCTGTCCTGCTGCTGTCCCTGCTTTTTATTTTTTTTCTCGTTTTCTTTTTTCATACGACGCCGCTCCCAAGGCTTCTTCTCTGCCGGAATACCGGGCTGATGCCGAACACATTGCTGAACGAGGGAATACACTGCTGGAAGCTCAGGCGCTCTAACGTCATGTCACCGCTGAAATCGGTCGTAACCAACAGCGTGCTGTCCTCCCGGAGACGGATGCGGTAGGCGCCCGCTTTCTGTTTTGCCGAGCGGTCCATCGCATTCGCGAGCCGTATCACTGCGGCAAATTTTGCAGCCTGCAGCGGGATGTCGCTCCGCCCGGAGATCTCGTCCTCGTTCCGAAGAATCTGCACAATCAGCGCATGTTCCTCCGATGAAAGTCCCACAATTTCGGTCGCGCGGATAATGTCGCCACTCGAATCACTCGCACTTCCCATGTTGAGAAAGCGCCCACAGTGGTGCAAAGTCGCCGCAATCTCAAGCAGCAGGCGGTCGCGCGCCGTGAAGCCCTGTGCCTTTTTCAGCGCGTCAAAAATCTGCAGCGCGCAGCCAACCGTATAGCGGCGGTGCATCGTGCGCTCGCCGTAGCGCGTCGCGAGTTCCTGCACGGCAGCCAGAATGTCCGCCTCAAAATCATGCGTGCGGCGCACCAGCTGCTTTTCAAAGGCATAGTCTGCCGCGACGCCATCAATCAGGCGGGTACCGGGAAACCAGACTTTCTCCGCGCCAACGGTCTCCGCCATGCGCTGATAGAGCACTGCCGCCGGCAGCAGCACACCTGTGGTCGCCGGGTTTAAGTCGAGCGTCTCCTCGAGCTCGGCGTCGGTGCGCGCAATCACATACTGATACAGTCCCTCCATCCGGTCAATATCAGCAAAATTCTCCTGTTCCGGGTTCAGATGCTCTGCGCGCATAATCTTGTCATAGAGCACGCGGATCGGGTCGCCGACGGCAATCATATGTCTGACCCTGCGCCCGCGAAGATGCAGATGCTCGTAGATGTCAAGCTCATGCGCGACGGTCTCCTGCAGAATGTGCTCTCTGTCGTCCCGCGCAGAATTCAGCTGTTGCAGCGTGTCGCGGAGCCGGAGCGCGCCGAGCCGCAAGTTCTGTGTGCTCCGCATCGTGCCGGCCTCATAGAGGCTCACCTGCATCGAGCCAAAGCCGACCTCCACGACGGCAGCTCCCTCACGCGCAAGCGCATCAAAGCGCTCGCCGCAGGCGGCGAGCGCCTTTAGTACCAGCATGCGCTGTTCGGCATTCGAGAGAATCTGTACCGAGAGCCCTGTCCTAGTCTTAATCTGATCCAGTACAATCGCGCTGTTCGTCGCCTCTCGCATCGCGGAAGTCGCGATCGCGCGGCAGGCCTCGCAGCGGTATTCCGCAATGATCCTCGTAAAATCCTTCAAGACAGCAGTCAGTTCCTGCACGAGCGGAAAACTGATCTCGCCATTCTGGTATGTGTCGGAGCCCAGTGCAATGACATGGCGCACATTGTCCACAAGGTGAATGCCGCCGCCCTTGCTGAGCTCATAAATTCCCAGTTCAATCTCAAACGACCCTACGTCGATTGAGGCAAAGCGTTTTAACGCCATAGTTCCTCCTAGAAACAACCCAAGATGCGCAAAGTCGTGCTGAGGTGCCCCACTTCCCGGAGCGCGCGCCGCACACTGGCTTCCTCCAGGCTTCCCGAAAAGTCCAGAAAAAAGCGGTAAGCCCAGCTGACTTCTGGCACGGGACGCGCAGCCAGACGGAGCAGATTAATGCCCTCCGCATAGAGCGCGCCGAGCACATGATAAAGTGCGCCCGCCTCGTGACGAGTCTCCATCATGAGACTTACGATCTTCGCGCCCGGCAGATATAGCTTTTCTTTTCCGACAATCAGAAAGCGGGTCGTGTTTTCCGCGCGGTAGTTCAAGGCTGGAATCAGTATCTTGAGCCCGTAAATCTGTCCCGCATAAGCGGAGGCAATGGCCGCAGCGCTCTTCTGTCCCATCGCCCGCACGAGCTGGGCGGCGACGGCGGTATTCGAGACTGCGACCGCCTCAAGCTCCGGATGCGCCTCAAAAAACCGCGCGCACTGCTTGATACCCTGCGGGTGAGAGTAGACAGTCTTGATGTCGCTGCGCGCTGCGCCATCTATGGCGAGCAGCGCATGCCGGACTGGCAGCAGATACTCCCCCACGACGGAAACCTCGCGGCGCGCGAGCGCATCGTAACTGTCCGAGACGCTGCCTGCGGTCGAATTCTCAATCGGCAGCACAGCATAGTCGCCTGTGCCGTCATCGACCGCGCGCACTGCCGCATCAAAGGTCTTGACATGTGAAAAAACCGCCCCCGGATACTTCGAAAAAAACTGGATGGCTGCGAGATTGCTGTAGGCGCCTTCCAGCCCCTGGTAGACTATGCGCGCCGCATGGGGCAGGCGCACACAGCGCGCATAGCCAAAAGTATCCTCACTCATTGGCGCCGCTGCTCCTCGTTGACCAGCATCTCGTGAATCCGTGCCGCCGTATAGTCGCTGACTTTTTTCTTCATCTCCTGCGGCAGTTCAGACGCCCGGAAAGGCTTGCCGAATTCAATCGTGACATCGGTCGGATGGATGGCCGGGAACTGGTTCTCCCAGAGCACATCGGTGCCGTAGATCGCGACTGGGACAATGTACGCATTCGCGCGCTCGGCAATTTTAAAACTGCCTGCGTGAAAGGGGCTCAACGCCGTCTGATCCGGATTCTTCGTGCGGCTGCCCTCCGGAAACACCCAGATAGAGGTGCCATGTTTCACGAGCGCCGTGCAGGTCCTGATCGTCTCCATGCCCTTCC
>CALLVJ010000376.1 GCA_938010625.1 uncultured Stomatobaculum sp.
CGCTCGGTGCAGCCTACGCATGCGAAGCAGTGCAAGCAGCAGCGCAAACGGAAGCAGCAGATTCACCAGAAACGGAAGAAGGTGATTCAAAAACAGCTCCATGCCGCTCTCCTTTTGCTTCGCGCCGGATAAAGGCCTCCCTCTTCCTGCCCCTCTCTCACTGTACGAGCAGTTGGGAAATAATCTTGACAAAGAGCAGAACCAGCACGAGAAGCAGGACAGGGCGTATGGCCTTGCTCCCCTGTTTCAGCGCAAGTCCTGCGCCAAAATAGGCGCCGAGCATGTTGCAGGCTGCCGCACTCACGCCGAGTGGAATCAGCACGGTGCCATGCAGCAAAAAGATCAGCAGGGAACTCAGATTGGTCGCGAGATTGATTGCCTTTGCCTGTCCATTGGCGCTCTTTAAGCTGAGGCGCGACCAGACGTTGAGCAGCACAATCAGAAATGTTCCTGTTCCCGGTCCGTAGAGCCCGTCATAAATGCCTACCAGAAAGGCAGATACAGCAGCTGTCAGATAAGTTCGTGCAGTCATCTGCTCCGCTGCTTCACTCCGGTCGTGAAGCATTTTTTTGTTCAGCACCAGAAAGGCAACAAATGGCAAAATGACAAGCAGAATGATGAGCGTCATCCGCTCCGGCATGCGAAGCGAGAGACGCGCTCCTATGGCTGCTCCCGCAAAGGCTGCGATCACCGCCGGCAATGCAAGGCGCGGCGCGATCATCCTCTGGTGCGCAAAGCGCGCAGTCGCAAGCATGGTGCCGCAGGATGAGGAGAGTTTATTCGTGCCGATTGCAATGTGCGCCGGAAGTCCGGCGAAGAGATAGGCAGGCAGGGAAATGAGCCCGCCTCCTCCTCCAATCGCGTCTACAAAACCTGCCAGAAAAACCAATGGGCATACAATCAGAAAAGTTGTGATAGTCATCTTCTTATGCTTTGTTTACTAAAGCCTGCATCAGGCTATGTGTACACTCACTTCCTCGCGGTACATCTTCTCTGGAAAGAAGCGGCGATAAAAGCGGCGCAAAATATGCTGTACTTCGGCGGTGGAATGCTGCATGCTGCCACCCGCCTCCAGAATGCGATAGTTCATGCCGCAAACTCTGGCGCGCACGCAGGTCTCACGGACGCCGTTTCTGAGATAAAAAGCGCGGCGGCGGAGACGCACTGCCTCCTCTTCGTCATCGACCGCATGATCCGGATCTTCAATTTCCCCGAGTATGCTCTCGGCATCGTCGATGTGCACTTCCATCTCCCGCAAAAAATCCGTGCCAATGCCACTGCCGCGCTCTGATTTTTTGACCGCAAAGTAGTCGAGGAGATAGTGGTGACCCTTCTCCGCCTTTTCCCGCGCAAAGAGCGCATAGGCGAGCATCTCCTGCTTCTCACTGTTTTCGCGGATCGCGAGTGGCAGATAATGCCCCGTTTCGTAGAGCTCCTGCATCTTCGGAAAGGGCTTTAACTCCAGCTCTGGAAAATCCTCCTGCATTCTCGTGTCAAAGAGGCGCCGCAGTGCTGGCAGGTTCAGGCTTTCCACTCGGATCCGCTTGGTACAGTCTGTATCAGCCATCTGTTTTCGTTTGTGTTGCCGTTGCATCATCAATCTCCTTTGTTTTGCGATGAAAGAACCCGCTCAGTGCGGGGAATAAACTTTTCCTTGTGTGTGAGCGCATAATAAAACAAATACTGCTGTAAAATACCCGCGTGCTGCCAGGCAGCAAAGGGATCCCTGCCCCGATACCCCGCTTGAATGATCCGCTGCACCCAGACATCCGAGGGCACGCGCTCCGTTCTGCCGTAGCCAAAGAGCATCACACAGTTTGCGACCTTTTTCCCCACGCCGTGCACTGTCTGCAGTTCTGCAAAGAGCGCCTCGTCGGAGAACGCCGTGAGCGCTTCCAAATTGAGACTTCCCGCTGCGACGCGGTTTGCTGCGTCAAGGACATAGGGCGCGCGATAGCCAAGGCCGAGATCTCGGAGCTTTTGCTCTGAACTCTCCGCTAGTACCTCCGGTTTCGGAAACAAAAAGACGGTATCGCCCGAGGCCGCCAACGCCCGATCGCCGTAGGTTTCGGCGAGGGCGCGCACCGCAGTGCGAATCGCCGGAATGGACTTTCGCTGCGACAGGATGAAGGAAATTAACATCTCAAAAGGCTCCTGGCGGAGCACCCGGATGCCATCTCCATACAGAGCCGCCTCCGTGAGCAGTGCATCGCCCCTGGAAAAAATATCCTGTCGAATGACTGTATAGTCCCGCTGGAGATCAAAATAGGGCACCCAGACCCTCTCCCAGATATCCGCATCGCAGGAAACCGAAAGTGTCCGCGCCCCCAGCTGTTTCGCGTCCAGCACAGTGCCGCCAGAGATAAAGCGAAACGTGCCGCCGCCAATGTCACTTGGTCGGAAACACTGCCCGCTGTCTGCGACCTTCTGTAAACTCAGCGCCTCTCCAAGCTCTATCGTCTGAAATGTCTGCACCCACTCCCCTCCGGACTGCATAAATGCTATTCTTTTATCCTAACCTAAATTCTGTATGGCGTCAAACAACAGAAAAACCACTCCCTGCGGGAGCGGTGCCTGTCAATGCAGGGCAACCGTTTCATTTCCCGCGACCGCCTGCAGCGCTGTTTCTGCCATGAGCTCAGGACAGGAAATCTGCACATAGTCATAGGCCATACGCGGCATCTCCCAGTAGAGTGTGCTCCCGTCCGCCTGCTGCACGGAAATCTGTTCCCGCGCCGAGTGCTCTGTCCGGAGTTCCCACGCAAAGAAGCGCTGCGCTGATTCCTCTGATATCTTTTCTGCCCGCGCCCTCATGCCGGATGCAATCAATACGCCGCCGTCCACGCGACAGCTGCCATTCCAGTCGAGCGCCGCGTCCTTGCCGTTGTCAGAGCCATTGATATAGCTCGCGCCGCCGCTAAAAATCAGATCACCGTTCGAGTCCAGCCCGTCGCCACCTGCCGTCACATGGAGCTCACCGCCTGCAATGTGAATCCAGACCTCAGAATTTGCCTCTTTCTTTTTGGTCTTCGTCTCTTCTTTCCCGAAGTGCTCCCGCGCGTTCATGCCGTCATCATCCGCGCTGATATCATAAGTTCCGCCTGCCATCTCAATGGTCTTCCCCTCAACCCCCTCGCGCGTCTGCGAAAAGATATAAGAGCCGCCGGAAAGCGTCACAGCACCGTCTGAGCTCACGCCCTTGCCCTTCTCGCCGCGGGCACTTGCCTTGACCACGCCGCCCTGCAGCAGGACGCTTTCCTTGCCGCAGAGAATGTCGTCCTCGGTTTCAAGATCGTAAATGCCATCTGCGACGACCAGCGCGCCTTTTGCGACAACTCCCTGATTCGCTGCCGTGATCTCCGCCGTGCCGCTGCCGCGGAGAGTCAGATTGCCCTTCGCATAAATGGCCGCGTGGACGCCGTCCGGATCCGCCGAAGAGCCATCCCGCTTTTTTCTTCCATCCGTCTCAATGTAGCTCGGCTTCCCGCCCTCAAAAATCAGACTGAGATCGCCGCGCTGCACGGCGCGGATTGCACTGTCGCCCCGCGTGTGGAAATTCACGCTGTCCAGATAGAGGATAACTGAGACATTGGCTGCGCGCACCTCAAGCGGCATGCGGCTTTCGCCCTGCAGATGATAGCGCCCGCCCTCGTGGATCACGAGTACACCGTTCTCGACCGCTGCGCCGCGTCCGTCGATTTTTGCATTGTCACCGCAAAGCTGAATATTGACTGCGCCTGCATCTGCCGCGTCATCTGCGGGAGATGCTGTCTCTGCCCTCGAGACTGCCTGCTGCGCTCTGCAGCCTGAGAACGCCACGATGAGAACGCCTATCCCCAGTAGCGTTGCGATATGCAGTGCTCTGTTGCCAAGTCTCATTTCACACCTCATTTGAAAAACTGTGATACCATCTAAGAAACAGCCAGTACTGGCAAAGGGAGGTTTTTATGACAATTTTACTGGTGGAGGATGAAATCCGCCTTGCAGCAGCGCTCCTCGAACTATTCCGCTCCAAAAAGTATCTCGCGGACCATGCGGGCAATGGCGAAGACGGGCTCTATGCCGCCCTGCAAAAGGACTATGATGTCATAGTTCTCGATGTCATGCTGCCAAAACTCGACGGTTTTGCCGTGGTATATGCGCTCCGGCGCGCCGGCAGGAAAACACCTGTGCTCATGTTGACCGCCCGGGATGAAATCCGCGATAAAGTTGAAGGACTCGACCAGGGCGCCGATGACTACATGACCAAACCCTTTGTCCCGGAAGAGCTGCTCGCGCGCGTTCGCGCGCTTTCCCGCCGCCGGGGCGAAGTCCTGCTCGACGAGCTCCGCTTCGGCGATCTCTGCCTCTCGCTCGCCACCAATGAGCTCGCCGCCAACGGCAAGACCGTGCGCCTTGCGTTTAAGGAAGCCGAGCTCTTAAAACTGCTGCTCGCAAACAAAGGCGCGATTCTCGGAAAAGAAACGATACTCCGGAAACTCTGGGGCGATGAAAGCGACGCTGTCGAGAACAATGTCGAGGCCTATGTCTCGTTTCTCCGGAAAAAACTCGCCTTTCTGGAGTCCTCGGTTAAAATTCAGGCGCTCCGCCGCCAGGGTTACCGCCTGGTAGAAGGAGGTGAGCAGTGAAGCCGCTCCGCCTCTTGCAGCGCCGCATCATCGCGACGAACCTCGCTTTTGTCCTGCTCTTGCTCTTCGGTATCCTGAGCGCCCTCTTTTTAAGTTCCCGCACGCGCGCACTGCAGGAGGCGGGGCGCTATCTCGGCGCCGAGCTCCGCTTTGCGAGTGCCTTTTCCCGGCACGAAGCAGAGAGCGGCAAGCCGGACGGCGATACCGCGCCGCCGCCGGACAAACAGCAAACCTATTATCCCTATGTCATTTTTTCAAAGAGCGGTACAGACGACAGCTATACCGTCTCGACCACACAGGATCTTAGTCTAAACGACACGGATACCGCGCGGCTGCAAAGTCTGCTGCAAGAAAGCGCAGGCAAAGACACGGATACAGCGCAGACAGAGCCGCCCGCGAAGCCGGAGGAGAGCGAGCGGCTGACCCACGCCTTTTCTTCTTACTACTACTTGCAGGGCAGACAGGAAGGCAAGCGCATCTTTCTTGTCACCTCGCTTCGAAATCTGAACGCCTCGCTGCTCCGCTTTGCCGCAGAACTCGGCGGCATTTTTCTGCTCGCTGGTTTCCTCGTATTCGGGCTCAGCTTTTTCCTGGCCCGGATGAGCCTCCGCCCGGCCGAACACGCCTTTGCCACACAACAGCGCTTTGTCCAGGACGCCTCACATGAGTTAAAGACACCGCTCACCGTGATTCTCGCGAATCTCTCAATCTTAAAATCACATCCGGATGCAACCATCCACGAGGAACAGCGCTGGCTCCAGAATACCGAAGCTGAGGCACGGCGCATGCAGGAACTGACCGAGCGCCTGCTTTTTCTTGCCAAGACAGACGCCACGCGCCTTCCGACAGCGCGCAAACGGCTCTCGCTCTCAACGCTTGTCGAATCCACAGCCCTGCCCTTCACAGCGCTCGCTTTTGAGCGCTCCCTCACACTGGAAACAGAGATCCAGCCCGGCCTCTCTGTGCAGGGCGATGCGCAGACGCTCGCACAGCTCCTGGTCATTCTCATTGACAACGCGCTCAAGTATGCCGCTCCAAAGACCACCGTCACCGTGCGCCTCAGCCGCTCTAAAAAACAGGCATTGCTCTCCGTACACAACAAGGGAGAAATTATCCCAAAAGACGCACTCCCCCATCTCTTTGACCGCTTTTTCCGCGTGGACAAATCGCGTGCCCGCGCAGCCGGCGGTTATGGCCTCGGTCTCGCGATTGCAAAGGCCATTGCGCTTTCGCACGGCGGCAACATTCGCGCCGAGAGTTCAGCGTGCGCCGGCACCTGTTTCTTTGTCAGCCTCCCGCTCTCAGAATAAGCTCCGCGGATCGTCCGGAAACAACGCCTGATTTCGCGGCAATACCTCATAAAAATCGGCAAAGACGCGGTTACTTACATCAATGCCTCGCTCTGTGAGCCGGAGCATCGGTGTTTCCACCTCCAAAAGACCGAGCGCTGTGTTCTTCCGGATCGCATCGCCAAAGAGATCAAACATATTCAGGTGGAAGAGATCATAAAAATCCGCGCCCGATACGCCCCTGGTCATACGAAGCCCCAGATACATGAACTCTTCCATCTCATCCGCCAGTGTGAGTGCGACCAGATCCTGGTAGAGCGGCATTAAATCCCGGTGCATCTCCACAGCCATATAGCGATCCAGACGTTCCTCCGAGTGAAAGCGATGATGCTTGATCTTGCTGGAGGCGCCGAGCCCCACGCCAAGATAATCGACACCAGTCCAGTAACCGATATTGTGGCGGCACTCCTTGCCCGGGCGCGCGTAGTTTGAAATTTCATAGCGCGCAAAGCCATACTCCTCGAGCAGTGTCTTCGTCTCTGCATACATGGCGCGCTCCTCGTCTTCATCGGGGAGCGCCGCTTGCCCTTCTTCGTTCCCGTATAGCGTCGCAAACGGGGTCCCCGGCTCTATGATCAGCGAATACGCCGAAATGTGCTCCGGGTGGAGGCGCAGCACTTTTTTGAGGCTCTGACGCCACTTCTGCAGGGTCTGATGCGGAATGCCACTCATCAGGTCGATATTGATATTATCAAAGCGCGCCGCCCGTGCAAGTTCATAACTGTGCAGAAAATCATTATAGCTGTGAATTCTGCCGAGCAGCTTTAACTCTTCATCGTCCGCGGACTGGAGACCTATGCTCAGGCGGTTGATGCCAGCCTCGCGGTAGTATTCGAGCTTTGTCGCATCAAGTGTGCCGGGGTTACACTCAATCGAGATCTCAGCATCTGCCTCGACCACAAAATTCTCATAGACCGCCGAAATGATATTCTGCATCTGCAAGCCGCCGAGAATGGAAGGCGTGCCGCCGCCGATGAAGATGCTGGAGAGCTGGTAATCCGGCAGGATCTGTCCCTGCGCGCGAATCTCTTCAATCAATTGGTTTACATAGGCGCGCTGCGCCTCCAGTGTGGACTCCCCCGAGAGGAAATCGCAGTAACGGCACTTCGACGCGCAGAATGGAATGTGAATATACAGTTCTAATTTTTGTTTCTCACTCATCGCCGAGTTTCAAGACGCTCATGAACGCTTTCTGCGGCACCTCGACGGAGCCAATCTGACGCATGCGCTTCTTGCCTTCCTTTTGTTTCTCGAGAAGCTTCTTTTTTCGCGAAATATCGCCGCCGTAGCACTTCGCGAGCACGTCCTTTCGCATGGCCTTGACGGTCTCGCGCGCAATGATCTTCGAGCCGATTGCCGCCTGAATCGGAATGTCAAAGAGCTGGCGTGGAATCTCCTTCGTGAGCTTCTCGCACATCTTCCGTCCTCGCTCGTAAGCGCCGTCCGCAAAGACAATAAACGAGAGCGCATCAATGGTCTCGCGGTTAATCAAGATGTCGAGCTTCACGAGCTTCGAGGGCATATAGCCCTTTAATTCATAGTCAAGAGACGCATAGCCCCGGGAGCGGGATTTCAAAGCATCAAAGAAATCGTAGATGATCTCGTTGAGCGGCAGCTCATATTTCAAAATCGCGCGATCCTGCTCCATATAGTCGGTGCCAAGGTAAATGCCGCGCCGCTCCTGGCAGAGCTGCATGATCGGACCTATGAACTCGCGGGTCAGCATGATTTCCGCCGCAACCACAGGCTCTTCCATGTGCTCAATCTCTGCGGCATCCGGGAGATTCGAGGGGTTTGTCAGTTCTATCATGGTGCCGTCCGTCTTATAGACGCGGTACACGACGCCGGGGGCCGTCGTCACAAGGTCTAAGTCGTACTCGCGCTCCAGTCTCTCCTGAATAATCTCGAGGTGCAAAAGCCCCAGGAAACCACAGCGGAAACCAAAGCCCAGCGCGAGCGAGGTCTCCGGCTCATAGGTCAGAGAGGCATCGTTTAACTGCAGCTTCTCAAGCGCATCGCGAAGGTCCTGATACTGCGCGGCATCCGCTGGGTAGAGACCGCAGTAGACCATAGGCGTAACCTTCTTGTACCCCGGAAGCGCCTCCGCCGCCGGATTTTCCGCCGAAGTGACCGTGTCGCCAACCCGTGTGTCCCGCACATTCTTGATGCTCGCCGTGAGATACCCGACCATGCCGGCCGAGAGCTCGTCGCAGGGGATAAAGCGTCCCGGCGCAAAATAGCCAGTCTCGACGACTTCCATCTCCGCGCCGGTCGCCATCATGCGGATGCGATCGCCCCGCCGGACCGTACCGTTCTTCACGCGCAGAAAGACAATGACACCCTTGTAGCTGTCATAGAGCGAGTCGAAAATCAGCGCCTGCAGCGGCGCGGACTCATCGCCACCCGGCGGCGGCAACTGCTTCACAATTGCCTCGAGCACCTGGTCCACATTGAGACCGGTCTTTGCGGAAATCCGCGGCGCCGATTCGGCCTCAATGCCAATCACATCCTCGATCTCCGCCGCGACCTTGTCCGGCTCGGCACTCGGCAAATCCACCTTGTTGATGACCGGAATGACCTCGAGATCGTGATCCAGCGCCATGTAAACATTTGCGAGGGTCTGCGCCTCAATGCCCTGGGAGGCATCGACCACGAGCACCGCGCCATCGCAGGCCGCGAGCGCGCGGGACACTTCATAATTGAAATCGACATGTCCGGGCGTGTCGATCAGGTTAAAAATATACTCCTCGCCATCTGCAGCGCGATACACTGTTCGGGTTGCCTGGCTCTTGATGGTAATTCCGCGTTCTCTCTCAAGTTCCATCGTGTCGAGAATCTGATCCTGCATCTCCCGCTCGGTGAGCAATCCCGTCTTCTCAATGATGCGGTCGGCAAGTGTGGATTTGCCGTGGTCAATGTGGGCAATGATACAAAAGTTTCTGATATGTTTTCTGTCGTAAGTCGGCATGCTTCCTCCATCAAAACCGTAAGCAGACTGCGTCTTTTCTGCCTTTTCATCTGAAGTGAGAATAGCATTTTTACTTTTCTCTTTCAAGTAAGCTTGACACTCTCCAGTCTTTGTCCTACAATTCGAAGGTATGTTTACATTGAACTGTCCGTGTCCAGACTTCGATGCGAACGCCCACAGAGAGCAAGACATTTGCGCGGCTGCCCGTCCCTGACGGTTGTCTTGATGACTGTGAAACTATCATCGTATCCGTGAATGGGAGGAAAAGAAATTGGCAAACATCAAATCCGCGAAGAAGAGAATTCTGACGTCCGCAAAGAGAGCAGAGAGAAACAAAGCAGTTAAGTCCGCTGTCAAGACCGCTGTCAAGAAGGTCGACGCTGCAGTCGCAGCAGGCGACAAGGCAGCAGCGGAGGAGAGCTTCCGCAAGGCAGAGCGCGCGCTCACGATGGCAGCTTCCAAGGGCATCCTGCACAAGAACACTTCTTCCCGCAAGGTGTCTCGCCTCTCGAAGTCTGTCGCAACAATCGGCTAATCGCTGTCATAGAACAAAGACAAAAGCAGAGCGGATTTCCGCTCTGCTTTTTTTGCTACAATCATCAATTTTCCGGCTCCAGTAGGACGACAAACTTTGTCCAATACTCAAAATCTTCCCACGCATCTTCTGTCCACGCTTTCATCATCGAGCTTCACTTCGTGCACGGTGCCGCCCGTTTTCTCCATTTCGGCAATAGATTTTTTCAGCCTTGCCATATTGGACGCGCTGTAAAAGGTGGGCTGCTCTTTTTGTATTTCTGTCGGAAGCTCTTTTTCTATCGTCTTTCATTTCCGCTCGCCACGCGCTCGCTCACAATGAGCCTGGCGTCCGGATGGCGCTGCAGGAGCGTGACCGGGAAGGCGGCGCTGACTTCGCCATAGGCTGCGCGGCGAATCACCGAGTAATGCCAGTCGCGGAACATACCGAGGCGCACTTTCTTTGCCGCGAGAATCTGCCTCATGCCAATCGTCACACAGCGCGAGGGCATGTCCTCAAGTGCGCCGCGGAGGTCGCCGATCGAGTTCACCGCGCGGGTCTCCGGCGCAATCGTGCGGACGCGGGTCGGGAGCGCTGCAAACGCCTCAGGCGTGAGCTCCGGCTGGGGCTCGTTGAATGCGAGGTGACCGGTGATGCCGATGCCGCCGAAGCAGATATCCGCGCCGCCGAGTTTTTCAAGCAGCGCATCGCCCTGTTCCAGGTGATGCGGATCCGGGAAAATACGCTGTTCCTCGGGAATGTTGAGTTCCGGCGCAATCTTGCTGTAGACGGTTCTCTCCATGAAACCGCGGAACGAAAGTCTGTCCTCCTTCGGAACCCACTCGCCCTCATCGGTCAGGTACTCGTCCATGTTGAAGAACCAGCAGCTCTTTAACGAAATCCTTCTCTCATTGACCAGGCGCACAAAGACCGGATAGTGACCGACCGGACCCACCGGACAGATAAACACGGTGCGGCATCCCGCCGCGTTGTTTTTCTCGATCTCATGCACCATCTCGAGTGCGAGCTCATAGAATGCCTCCCCCGGCTCCTTGCAGACGAGAATCGGAATCTTTGCGTCCTTTCCGAGCTCCTCTCTCCCAATGTCGTAATACGAATGATACGAATGTCCTGCCATGCCGCCTCCTTTGTCTTTTCTTTTTTATTCAAACTCGCAAAACACGCCGCGAAGCATGACGCGTTGAATCTCTCCGCTCTGTAAAACCAGAATATCTGCCTGCTTTCCCGGTGTCAAATCGCCAATCCTCTGATTCTCGCCGAGCAGCCGCGCCGGGTTTTCTGTGAACAGCGGCACAAGCTCTGCGGTCGACCTTCCAGTGAAGCTGCGCAAGTTATGCAGGGCGCGCGCCATCGTGAGCGTGCTTCCGGCACGCGCATCGCCGTGCTTTAAGCGGGCATCGCTGCCGTGCACCACAATTTCATTGACGCCGAGCATGTACTCGCCGTCCGGAAGCCCTGTCGCCATAATCGAATCCGTGATTGCCACAGCGCGGTCCAGACCTTTTGCCTGTAAATAGAGACAGATGCTGCCGGGATGCAGATGCAGTCCATCTGCAATCATCTCGCAGTAAACCTCCTCTGCCGCGAGCACGGCGCCAAAAATCGCCGGCTCATGGCGGTCAAAACTCCGCATCGCATTGCCTGTATGGGTTGCTGCGCGCGCGCCCGCGAGAACTGCGCGCTCTGCCGTCTGGTAGTCCGCATCCGAGTGTCCGATTGCCACTACAATGCCAAGCGAGCGAAGCTTTGGAATCAGTTCAAGTGCGCCCGGCAGCTCCGGCGCGAGCGTGATATAGCGGATATGCCCCTCCGCCCTCTCCTGGTAGCGGGCAATCAGCTCATAGTCCGGCGCGCGGAGCAGCGTTTCCGGCATAGCGCCCTTGTACTTTGCCGAGAGAAAAGGCCCCTCGAGGTGAATACCGAGCAGATCTGCTCCCTGATGCGGCAGTTTCTTCCAGTCGAGAAAAGCCTGAATCGCGCGCTCCGTTCTCTCCTCAGAATCCGTCAAAATGGAGCAGAGAAAACTTCCGGTTCCCTGGCGCGCAAAAAAACATGCGAGCTTCTCAAAGTCCTCAGCACTCGCTGCATTCACATCCACGCCGACTGCGCCGTGCGTGTGAATGTCAAAAAAGGCAGGGATCACCTCTGCGGCATGGAGCTCTACAACTTCTTCGCCCGCTTCTGCTGCGAGGCCGCCCGCCTCCCGCGGCGCAAAGTCCGAAATCGAGTGATCTGTGACGCGCAAATCACCGGGCACAAAGCGCTTTGCAAAGTAAAAGCATCCATTTTTCAAAAGCATTTGTGTCTCTCCTCTCCTCTGCCTCTACCTCGCACCAGTTTAGTCGATTTTCTGCACTTTCTCAAGACAAATTACAAAACAGTGACCTTTGTTCTCCATGTTTCTGTATATTTTTCCGTTTCTCTCTCTCAAAAATCCGTCTCACTCTGCATTGTCAACAAAATATCAAAATCATACTTCTTTGCGACACAGCGAAGCATACAGCCCAAGGGCAACATGTTCCTCTGAATCCAGCGATCCAGAGGGCACAGGCACCCAAAGGGCACAGGCGCCCAAAAGGCACAGGCACATTCGGCTCAGTTGCTGCACTTCCCAAGCATTGTTCATATCTTATATATTTCAATCCACTTCGCAAATATTTTCCGTCACATTTTGCAAGTGTCTGTTGAAAAAGCCACAGCTGTGCGTTAAAATTTACTTGTATTGAGGGGAGGTGTCCGCTGCAGAAGAGAGGATTGTTGTGAAAAAATTGAGACAGTTTGCAGGCTTGGTAATCGCAGCGGCAATGGCATTCAGTCTGACCGCCTGCGGCGGTGCGAAAAAGGCTGAGGCGAAGAAACTGAAAGTCGGCATCTCCTGGTCGGAGGACAATCTCGACACCGCAAAAGACGACTACTGCAACGCCGTCATCAAGGCGGGCGGCGAACCCATCTATCTGGCACAGTTCAAGACGGAAGAAGAGGCTGCGGCAGCTCTGAAAGATCTGGATGCGCTTGTCATGACAGGCGGCGAAGACATTGCCCCCTCCTACTATCACGAAGCCAAGGATCCGCTCCTCGAGAAGACCAATGAGGCGCGCGATGTCTCCGACTATGCGCTGATCAATGCGGCCATCAAGGCAGATATCCCGACGCTCTGCACCTGCAGAGGGATGCAGTTTCTGAACATCATCTGCGGCGGAACGCTGTACCAGGACTTCCCGTCCAAAGTCGAGAGCAATATCATTCACCGCGATCCGAACCACAAGGTCTTTGTCTACCACGACATCACGGTTGACGGCGATAACATTGTGGCGGATGCTTTTGGCGGCGCAGGTACCTATGAAGTCAACTCCTGGCACCACCAGGCAGTCGACAAACTCGGCGATCACTTGAAGGTCGTCGCAAAATCGGCTGACGGCATCATCGAAGCCGTCGTGAAGGAGGACAATACCTACTTCATGGGTCTGCAATTCCACCCCGAAGCGCTGATTGTCGAGGATGGAAAGGATGCCTATCTCCCGTTCTATCAGAATCTCCTCAAAGCGGCAGAAAACAAGAAGCAGAAATAAGCAGTTCCTGCATCTGTATCGGATTCAAAGTTCCTGATACCCTATGACTGACCCTATGGCAGCGGCATCGCCCCCACGAAAAAAGGAATCCCGGACTCACTCCGGGATTCCTTTTTTTGTTTCGAACTCAGCGGCGCGGCGTAGCCGATGTGCTGTAAGCTCGCCGCCGGCTGTATGCTCATGAAAAAGGAGAAGGGCAAGCGGACCAAAAAGACCTGCAGCATACCCTGGCGCATGGACCAGACCGTCGCCTCGTGCCCGTTGAAGTAACCGATGAAGGCAAAGAGCGCAGGCCACGCCGACAAAAGCGAAAGTCTCCTCTCACTGCGGCTCCGTTTCGATTCAAATTCATACCTTCCAGCTGAGCGCCTCGCTTCTCGCCTCCACAAATCTCCGATACAGACCCTCCTCCCGCAGAAGTTTCTCGTGGGTTCCGCTCTGGACAATGCGCCCATGATCGACCACAAAAATGCGGTTTGCCGCGCGCACGGTTTTCAGGCGGTGCGCAATCATTAAGACTGTCTTCTCCCTGGTGAGCGCCGCAAGCGCTTCCATGAGCTCCTTTTCGTTCTCCGGGTCCACATTGGCAGTCGCCTCAATGAGGATGATGACAGGCGCGTCTTTCATGATGGCGCGCGCAATCGAAATCCGCTGCCGCTCACCGCCGGAGAGCGAGGCGCCGTTCTCACCGATTACGGTGTCATACCCCGCCGGGAGCGCCATGATAAAGTCGTGGCAGCGGGCCTGCTTTGCCGCCGCAATCACTTCCTCCATGGTCGCATCCGGCTTTCCGAAGCGTATGTTGTTTGCGACCGTATCGTGAAAGAGGTAAACCGATTGGAACACGAAGCTGAAGTTCTCCATCAGCGAGTCGATCGAGTAGTCCCGCACGTCTTTCCCGTCGAGACGCACCGCGCCGCGCTGCACATCCCAGAAGCGGGCCATCAGTCGGCAGAGCGTGGTCTTGCCGCTGCCGGAGGGGCCCACAAAGGCCGCACTTGTGCCGGACGGAATGTGAAGCGAGATGCCGTCTATCACCTTCCGGCTCCCATACGCAAAGTCTATGGTCTCAAGTTCGATGTCCTCTGTCCGCGGCTTATAATCCTCTCCCCCGATTTCCATCGACGGGAGAGAGAGTATCTCCTGCCCCCGCGTGACGCAGAGATCCACCATGCGAAGCAGCGCCGAATAAGAGCCCATGCTCGAAAGTCCCGCGAAAACATGAAAGGCCATAACCATCATCAGCACCGCGGTGATGAGGTCCATGCTTCCGTCCAGATAAAAGCGCAGCGAGATTAGTAAAATCCCGAGTCCCGTCAGCTTCAGCACCCCGTTTTGGAGCGGCACGTAGCGGTTTGACGCAAGTTCCAACTCGGTCATCACGCGGGCGGATTCCGCAATGCTATCCTTCAGCTTTCGCTCGGACTCTCCGCTGAGCCCGTAGGACTTCACCTCGGAAATTCCCTGAATGTACTCGAGAACATTCTCCACAAGTTTGGTGTCGTTCGCTATTTTTTGTTGGGATAAGCTCTCGTTTTCATGCTGCATGCGGGCGTTAATCAGGGCAAAGAGCAGCACGCCGGTAAGGGCAATGAGCCCGATACGCCAATCAAAGAGTAAAAGCATCAACAGAATGAGCGCTGTGTTGAGAAGCCCCTGGGTTGTCTGCATGACCACGAGGGTTGCCACATCGCCGAGCTGCTCCATGGTATTGGTGGTCACCGAGCTGATATCACCGAGGCTCTTGCGGTTAAAATAGCCCATGGGCAGAAAACGCAGCTTTTCCGCAATTTCTATGCGCTTGTTCGCGCACTCCCCGTAGCCCGCGCGGCACTGGAGCATGGCCTGCTTGGCGCGGAACGCTGCCTCCGCAAGTACGCCGATGAGCAGCAGCAGAAAACTGAAAAGTATCAGCTTTCCCGTCATCCTCTTTTCCGAAAAACCGCGGAGTATGAGGCTGATTGCCGGGTATTTCAGTACTTCGCAAAAAGCAATCAATACCCCGAGTAAAAGCGCCCCATAAAACATACGGCGGTGTTTTGCGGAACAAAAGGCAAAAAACTTATTGAGTGTCGCAATCATTCAGAAAGCCCTCCTTCCTCCGCGCGGTCCCTCGCGCTGCTGTGCGCCTCCCACATTTTTTGGTAGAGCGGACTCTCTCTTAGCAGCGCCTCGTGCGTCCCAGAGGCCGCAATCCTCCCGGCCTCTACCACAACAATTTGATCCGCATTCACAATGGTCGAGAGCCGGTGCGCAATCACCAGCAGCGTTTTATTTTGCGCAAGTCTTGCCACAGAGCGCTGAATCAGCGCCTCATTTTCCGGATCCGCATAGGAGGTCGCCTCATCTAAGATGAGGAGCGGCGCATCCTTCATCATCGCGCGGGCAATCGAAATGCGCTGGCGCTCACCGCCCGACAAATGCGCCCCGCTCCCGCCGACCACGGTGTCAAAACCGTTCTCGAGTTCTGCGATAAAGTCATAGCAGCCGCTGTCCCGCGCAACCTGTTCAACTTCCGCATCGCTTGCCCCCGGTCTTCCCATGCGTATGTTCTCCCGCACCGTCGTGTTAAAGAGAAAGCTGTCCTGAGAAACATAGGCAACTTGCCGGTTATAGTCCTCCATCGAAAGCTCTCTTAAATCGACGCCGCCGAGGGTGATGCTGCCGTCCCCGACGTCCCAGAGGGACGCAACCAGTTTTGCGATGGTCGACTTGCCGCTCCCCGAGGGACCGACCAGGGCTGTCACCTTTCCCTCCGGAATGCAAAGGTTTATGCCGTGCAGCACTTCTTTTTCCCCGTAGCCGAAACGCACATCGCAAAGTCGCACTTCGCTGCCTTTTGGCATGACGCGGCTCCCTGCGGGGCGCGAGAGTTCCGGAAGCGTAAGGACAGCGTCAATCTCACCGAAGATGGAAGTCGCCTTGCCGATGCTGTCACTGAAGCTGAGTGCCGTAATGAGCGGCGTAATCAGACCGCAGGCGAGAATCAGTATCATCACATAGTCATGAAACGCGAGCGTGCCCTGCATCACAAAAACCGCGCCGAGCGGAAGCACCGCAAGCAGGGTTGCAGGTGCAATCGTCATGCCGAGAGAAAAGGGCACGATGGTCGCCTGCATCCAGTCGGTGAAACTGTTCGCGTTCTCCTCGGCCGCGCGCGCAAAGCGGGCATAGGAGCTCTCCGCCTTTCCGAAGGCCTTGATGACCTCGATGCCGCCGATGTACTCGACCGCCGTATCATTCAGTGCCTTGG
>CALLVJ010000377.1 GCA_938010625.1 uncultured Stomatobaculum sp.
TGTTGAGGATGCAGACAGTGAGGAGACAGTGCTTCTCCCGAAAAAGCAGGTGCCTGCAGATGCAGCGCCGGGCACGGCACTTGAAGTATTTCTCTATAAGGACAGTTCGGATCGTCTGATTGCGACAACGCGTCATCCCTTGCTCACAGTTGGCGAGGTTGGAAAGCTTGAAATCCGGGAGATCACAAAAATCGGCGCCTTTCTCAATATTGGCCTCGAGCGCGACGTGCTGCTTCCATTCCGGGAGCGGGTCGGGGAGATTAAGCCCGGCATGTATGTTCTGGTCGCGCTCTATGTCGATAAAAGCGATCGCCTCGCCGCGACGATGCGGGTGTATCGGTATCTCAAAGTGGCAGAGGGCATTGCGAAGGAACAGGTGGTGTGCGGCACAGTCTATGAGCTCGGTGAGCCCGGCATTTATGTCGCGGTTGATGACAAGTATTTCGGCATGATTCCGCAGGCCGAGGCCTATGGCAATTTCTCCATTGGGCAGGAGATCACAGCGCGTGTGACACGTGTCCGCGAGGACGGAAAGCTGGACCTGAGCCCGCGCCGCAGAGCCTTTTTGCAGATGGATGAGGATGCAGAATTGCTGTTTCAAAAACTGGATGAAGCGGGCGGAAGCCTCCCCTATCATGACCGGAGCAATCCGGCGGAAATCGAGGCAGCGCTTGGCCTCTCCAAAAATGCGTTCAAGCGGGCGCTTGGGCGCCTCCTGAAGGCAAAGAAAGTGGCAAAGACATCACAAGGGATTCGGAAAAAATCATGAATATTGCCTAAAAACCAGTTGTATTCTCGCCTTGTATACTTGCTATTCTTGTCAAACTGCCTTATGATGATTCTGTTTGCATGTGAAATTTTTTGGGAACACGGTAGCACGACAGACTTTGCGCTGTGTCACCGGCTTTTGAAAGGAGACAGGGATGATATCGAATCAAATTCTGCAATCCACCTTGGAGGGAATGAAGGCAATTACCCGTGTGGATCTCTGCATCACGGACACAGAGGGCAGCTTGCTGGCCGGAACGTTTCCAGAGGCAGAGACGCAGGAATCCGCGGCATATACGTTTGCCGCTTCACCGGCGGACTCCCAGTTGCTCGGCAACTATCAGTTTTTCAAGATTTTTGATGACAACCAGCTTGAATATATTCTGATTGCCTGTGGCGCAAGTGAGGATGTCTATATGGTCGGCAAGCTCGCGGCTTTCCAGGTTGAGAATCTGCTCACGGCCTATAAAGAGCGCTTTGACCGCGACAACTTTATCAAGAATCTGCTGCTCGACAATCTGCTCTTGATTGATATTTACAATCGCGCAAAGAAGCTCCAGATTGAGGAGCAGGCGCGCCGTGTTTGCTTCGTGATTGAGAGCGAGGCGGGAAGAGAGATGAGTGCGCTTGAGACCGTGCGCAATATCTATGCAAACCGCGGCCATGACTTTGTGACTGCAGTCGATGGTCATACCATTATCCTGGTGCGTGAGGTGCGCGAGGGCGAGAGCTTTGAGGAGCTCGACCATGCGGCGCGCGAAATCATCGAGGGACTCCGCGCGGCGGAAATTCTGGATGTGAACATTGCCTACGGAACGATTGTCAAGGACATCAAAGATGTGTCCCGCTCGTACAAAGAGGCAATGATGGCGCGCGAAGTCGGCAAAATTTTCTATCCAGGGCAGAGCATTGTCGCCTACAACAAGCTCGGCATTGGTCGCCTCATTTATCAGCTGCCGGCCTCGCTCTGCAAGATGTTCATCAGCGAGATTTTCGAGGGCAAGACGCCGGAGCAGTTCGACGAGGAGACGCTGCAGACCATTAACAAATTCTTTGAGAACAGTCTGAATGTCTCGGAGACATCGAGACAGCTCTATATCCACCGCAATACGTTGGTCTATCGCCTTGACAAGTTGCAGAAGACAACGGGACTGGATCTCCGCGTCTTTGAGGATGCAATCACATTCAAGATTGCGCTGATGGTGGTCAAGTACATGAGTTCCAAGGAAGAGGTTTTTGATGGCAGAAAATTCTGAGTGGAAGAGCGAAGAAGAAGAGGAAGCTCGCGCCCGGAAAGAGGCTGAGGCAGCCGTGCGGCATGCGCGCGACTACCACATGCGAAAGCAAGGGTACTGGAAGGGGTTTTTCGCCGGTTTCTTTGCCTGCATAGCGGTGCTGGCGGTCGCAATCTTTGTTCTGTTTCACCGGGAGTTTGGCAAGCGGAAACACTATCAGGCAAACCAGACGACACAGGCCACCCCGACAGAGGCGGGCGCCAATCCGAAAGAACTGAATTATGCAAAGATTGAAGCGAAGATGCGGCTTCTGCAGAATGTGATTTACAAGAATTATCTCTTTGATGAAAAAGAGACGGATGTTGAGGACGGCATCTACAAGGGGATGATGGCAGGTCTCGGTGACCCGTACAGTGTCTATTATACGGCAGACGAGTACAAGAAGCTGACCGAAGAGACCAGCGGACAGTACTCCGGCATCGGCGCTGTGTTAAATCAGGATCCGGATACCAAAATCTCCCGCATTGTGACCGTGTTTCCGGGCTC
>CALLVJ010000378.1 GCA_938010625.1 uncultured Stomatobaculum sp.
AGGGTGACGTGTGCACCAATGGGCATGCCTTCACGCAGCTTGAACTGTGCGATGGACTTCTTAGCGCGGGTAACAATCGGCTTCTGACCGGTGATTGCGGTGAGATCGCGGATTGCGCCGTCCATGAGCTTTGCGTCGCGAGCTGCCTCGCCAACACCCATGTTAATTACGATCTTATCGAGCTTCGGAACCTGCATCGGATTTTTGTATCCGAACTTCTCAATCATCTTCGCGACAAGCTCGTTGTTGTAGATTTCTCTTAATCTAGCTCTAGCCACCTGGAATGCTCCTCCTCTCTGCTTTAGTCGATCGCCTTGCCGCTCTTCTTCGCGACGCGAACCTTCTTGCCGTCTCTGAGCGCAAAGCCGACCTTCGTGCGCTCACCGTTCACGAGGAGCGCCACGTTGGAGACGTGAATGGAGCCTTCCTTGCTCACGATGCCACCGTTCTGGTTCTGCGGATTCGGCTTCTGGTGCTTCTGCACCATGTTGCAGCCTTCGACTACAACTCTGTTCTTTGCTGCGTCCACATGCAGCACTTTGCCACTCTTGCCCTTGTCCTTGCCAGCGATGATCTGAACGTTATCGTTCTTCTTAATCTTGCGCATTGCGGACCTCCTTATAATACTTCCGGAGCAAGGGAAATGATCTTCATGAACTGCTTTTCACGAAGCTCTCTTGCCACCGGCCCGAAAATGCGGGTACCTGTCGGCGTCTTGTCATCTTTGATGATGACTGCCGCGTTCTCATCAAAGGTGATATAAGAGCCGTCTTTTCTGCGGGTCTTCTGCACCGTGCGGACCACGACTGCCTTGACGACATCGCCCTTCTTAACAACGCCGCCCGGCGTTGCATCCTTGACGGACGCCACAATCACGTCGCCGATATGCGCATATCTTCTGGTTGAACCGCCCATCACGCGGATGCAAAGGAGTTCCTTCGCACCGGTGTTGTCGGCAACTCTCAAGCGTGTTTCCTGCTGAATCATGCCGGATACTCCCTTCCTCTACTCGATTATCTCGCCTTTTCGACGATTTCAACCAGTCTCCATCTCTTATCCTTCGAGAGCGGTCTGGTCTCCATGATTCTGACTCTGTCGCCGATTCTGCACTCATTATTCTCATCGTGCGCCTTGAACTTCTTGGTCTGCTTGATGATCTTGCCGTACAGCGGGTGCTTCACGTGATCTTCGACTGCAACCGTGATGGTCTTATCCATCTTGTCGCTGACGACCTTGCCGACACGTGTCTTTCTAAGATTTCTCTCTTCCACGGTTTATCTCCTTTCGGCTCACGCTCTCGCCTGTTCCGTGATAACAGTCTGGATTCTCGCGATGTTCTTGCGAACCTCGCTGATCCTCGCAGTGTTATCCAGCTGGCTGGTGGCGTTCTGGAATCTGAGGTTAAAAAGCTCCTTCTTCGCAGAGACCAATGCCTCTCTCAGCTCAGCTGCACTCTTCGCTCTCAACTCTTCGACATACTTATTCGTTTTCACTCTGTTCACCGCCTTCTGCAGTCACTGCGGAAACTCCGTCCACGCCTGTGTTGACCTCTTCCTTGGAAGCAATCTTGCACTTGCAGGGAAGCTTGTGCATTGCGAGGCGCAGCGCCTCTCTTGCATCAGCCTCTGTGACACCGTCAATCTCAAAGAGGACGCGTCCGGGCTTGACAACAGCCACCCAGTACTCCGTGGAGCCCTTACCGGAACCCATTCGGGTCTCGGCGGGCTTGGCAGTCACAGGCTTGTCGGGGAAGATCTTGATCCAGATCTTACCGCCACGCTTCACATAACGGGTCATGGCGACACGGGCTGCCTCGATCTGATTGGACTTGATCCAGCAGGGCTCCGTGGCCACAAGGCCGTACTCACCGTTAGAAATCTTATTACCACGCATAGCCTTCCCGGTCATAGTGCCGCGGAACTGCTTGCGATGCTTTACTCTCTTAGGCATTAACATATTAGCGAGCGCCTCCTTCCGCTTTGTTCTTGTTAGGAAGAACCTCTCCCTTGTAGATCCATACCTTGACGCCGACCTTGCCGTAAGTCGTATCCGCCTCAGCAAAGCCATAATCAATATCTGCGCGCAGGGTCTGAAGGGGAATGGTGCCCTCGTTGTAGGACTCGCTGCGGGCGATATCCGCGCCGCCCAGGCGTCCGGAGCACTTGGTCTTGATCCCCTTGATCCCGGTCTTCATCGAGCGGCTCATGGTGGACTTCATGGCGCGGCGGAAGGAGACACGGTTTTCCAGCTGCTGGGCAATGTTCTCCGCAACAAGCTGAGCGTCCTTGTCCGGCCTCTTCACTTCCTTGATGTCGATGAGAAGCTTCTTTTTCGTCAGCTTCTGAGCCTCAGCCTTGATCTTCTCGATTTCGGCGCCGCCCTTGCCGATCACAACACCGGGCTTGGCCGTATATACAATTGCCTTGACGCGGTCAGAGGATCTCTCGATCTCGACCTTGGAAAT
>CALLVJ010000379.1 GCA_938010625.1 uncultured Stomatobaculum sp.
GCGAGAGCTGAAAGGCAGCCCGGCGGAGCGGCTCTTTCAAGACCTGCATGCCAAAGGCGTTGAATTCGCCGATCAGCGGATAGTTGACCGACTCAAAGGCGTTGAACGAGATGGTTCTGACTTTCGAGGTGCGGCAGCCGAGAATCAGCTTCTGGTGAAAGACCGTATAGACGCCCCGCAGCATGCCGCTTAAGCCCGCTGTAATTGCACAGCGAAGGTTATCAATCGCGTCCGTTAAGGGCGCGCGGAGCGGAAGCTGGCTTCCTGTCAGAATGACCGGAAATTCAATGTTCTGGAGCATGAACGAGAGCATCGAAGAGGTATAGGACATGCTGTCTGTCCCGTGAATAATCACGACACCGTCACAGTCCTCTCTTGCCGCCGCAATGAGATTCGCGATGGCAACCCAGTCCTCCGGCGTGATGTTCGCGGAATCGAGCGAGGCATAGTCCTTTAATTCAAACGAATGCCCGTCTCCGATCGGCCCTATGGTCTTCATGATCTCCTCGAGGTTGATGCCCGGCGCAAGCCCTTTTTCGCTCGGCACCGAAGAGAACGTGCCTCCCGTATTAATCAGCAGCAGTTTTTTGCTCATAGCAGCCTCCGTTTTTCGTCATAATGTCCAATTTTAACAAAAGCCCCTAGAAAACTCAATGCGCTTTGCCTCATTCACGGCGCCACATGGAAAAGCCCGCCGCTTTGTGCTATCATGCTCTCAGGCCTAATAAGTACGCCAAATGAGAAGCGGAGACAGGGCTTACGAAAGGAGTGATTGCGATGATGAAACTCGTATTGGTGCGACATGGCGAAAGTGAGTGGAACAAGAAAAACCTGTTCACCGGCTGGATGGATGTTGACCTCTCTGACAAAGGGCACGAGGAGGCAAAAGCTGCCGGTCAGCTCTTAAAGACCGAGGGCTATGACTTTGACCTCTGCTTTACGTCCTACTTAAAGCGCGCCATCCACACGCTGAACCACATCCTCGATGAGATGGACCGCGACTGGCTTCCCGTCGTGAAGAGCTGGAAGCTGAATGAGCGCCACTACGGTGCCCTGCAGGGTCTCAACAAGGCAGAGACTGCTGAGAAGTACGGCGAGGAGCAGGTCAAGATCTGGCGCCGCTCGTTCTCGACCAAGCCGCCGGTGCTTGACCCCGCAGATCCGAGAAGCGCAAAGAAGAATCCAGCTTACCGGAATGTAGATCCAGCCTTGCTCCCCGACTGCGAGAGCCTTGAGACCACGATTGAGAGAGCTGTCCCGTTTTTCAATGAAGTGATCCGCCCCGAGATGGAGGCCGGCAAGCGCGTCATCATTGCAGCGCACGGCAATTCCCTCCGCGCGCTGGTCAAGTACTTTGACAATATCTCCGAGGAGGATATCATCGGCGTCAATATTCCGACCGGCACCCCGCTGGTCTATGAGTTTGACGATTCCTTCAAGCCGATCCGCCACTACTATCTCGGCGACCAGGAAGCACTGAAGAAAAAAATGGAGGCAGTCGCGAACCAGGGCAAGAAACAAGCTTAACGCGGCACAAAAGACAAATGCGAAATCTGACACTACTGACAGACCTGTATGAGCTCACCATGATGCAGGGGTATTTTGAAAATGAGGACGTCAACAAGACCGTTGTCTTTGACATGTTCTACCGCTCAAATCCCGAGGGCAACGGCTATGCCATCTGCGCGGGACTGGAACAACTCATAGATTACGTGAAGAATCTGCACTTTACTGAGGCGGACATCTCCTATCTCGAAAGCCTCGGCATCTTCAAGCCTGCCTTCCTCGACTACCTCAGAGATTTCCGCTTCACCGGCGATATTTATGCGATTCCCGAGGGCACGGTCATTTTTCCGCGTGAACCTCTCGTGAAGGTGGTTGCGCCGATCATGCAGGCGCAGCTCATTGAGACTGCACTGCTCAACATCATCAATCACCAGAGTCTCATCGCGACCAAGGCTGCCCGCATTGTGCGCGCTGCAAAGGGCGACGGCGTGATGGAATTTGGCTGCCGCAGAGCCCAGGGTCCGGACGCCGGTATCTACGGCGCGCGCGCGGCGATCATTGCGGGCTGCATTGGCACCTCGAATGTACTCTGCGGACAGATTTTTGATGTCCCCGTGAGCGGCACGCACGCGCACTCCTGGATCATGAGCTTTCCGGATGAGCTGAGCGCATTCCGCGCCTATGCGAAGCTCTACCCGGATGCCTGTATCCTCTTAATTGACACCTACGACACGCTGGACAGCGGTCTGCCGCATGCCATTCAGGTGTTCAGGGAACTCCGCGACCAGGGCATTCATCCGAAGCGCTACGGCATCCGGATGGACTCCGGAGACCTTGCCTACCTCTCCAAAAAGGTAAAGGCAGCGCTCGATGCCGAGGGCTTCACCGACGCGATGATCTCGGCGTCCAACGACCTCGATGAGAATCTGATTGGCTCTCTGAAAGCGCAGGGCGCGACGATTAATTCCTGGGGTGTTGGCACAAATCTGATCACTTCGAAGGACTGCCCCGCGTTTGGCGGCGTCTACAAGCTCGCCGCCATCTGGAGCGAGGAGGAGCGACGCTTCCTGCCGAAAATCAAGATTTCGGAAAACGCTGAGAAAATCACAAATCCCGGCGACAAGAAAGTATATCGCATCTACGACCTGCAGGGCATGATTGTCGCAGATCTCATTGCTCTCTCGGATGAAGTGTTCTCGCCCGAAGAACCTCTGCTTCTCTTTGATCCGATTGAGACCTGGAAAAAAACTCTGCTCCCCGGCGGCTCGTATCGCATAAGAGAACTCCTGATTCCAGTTTTTGCGAAGGGCAACTGTGTCTACGAGTCCCCGAAGGTCATGGACATCCAGAAGCGCTGCAGGGAGGAACTCGCGACCCTCTGGGAGGAGTCAAAGCGCTTTGAGTATCCGCACCAGACCTATGTAGATCTCTCGAAAAAGCTGTGGAACGTC
>CALLVJ010000380.1 GCA_938010625.1 uncultured Stomatobaculum sp.
GCATCTCGCTCACAGTCCTGCGCCCTTCTCTCAGTCTTGCTCGCCTGCTCGGCGACGCCCGGCAGAATCGCGCGGTAGTGCTCCGCGCGCTTCTCACTTGTGCCACCGCGCAGGTTCTCTTTGATGATGCGGTGAATCTGCAAATCCGGATAACGGCGAATGGGCGAAGTAAAGTGCGTATAGTAGCGGGATGCGAGGCCGAAGTGCCCGACACATTCCACCGAATAACTCGCCTGCGTCATGGTGCGAAGCGCCATGCGGCTCACCAGATCCTCGGTCTCAGTGCCCTCGACGCGGAGCAGAAGCTTCTGGATTTCCCGCGGCGTGACCTCACCATTCTTGAGCGGCAGGTTCAGGCCGAAGTTCGCGACAAAAGTCTTTAAGACCTGCAGTTTCTCGGTGGTCGGCGCCTCGTGAATGCGGTATACGAACGGAATATGTTTCAGGCAGTAGGTCTTTGCGACAGTCTCATTAGCCGCGAGCATGAAGTCCTCAATGAGGCGCGTTGCCTCATTGCGCTCGTAGGCACGGATTTCGAGCGGCTTGCCAGAGGGGCTCAGAATCACCTTGCTCTCCGGGAAGTCAAAGTCGATATAGCCTCGCTCACTGCGGCGAAAGCGAAGGGCGCGCGCCAGAGCATCCATCTTCTCCAGCATCGGCACGAGCTCTGCATAGTGCTCGCAGAGCTCCGGCTCGTGGTTCGTGACAATCTGGTTGACAGTCGTATACGTGAGCCGTCGATTGGAACAGATCAACGACTCACAGATTTCATGCCTCACCTGCTCGCCTGTAGCTGTGAATTCCATGAGACAGGAGAGTGCACAGCGATCCTCGCCCTCGTTTAGCGAACAGATGCCGTTTGAGAGTGCCTCCGGCAACATGGGAATCACGCGATCTGGAAGATAAACACTGGTGCCGCGGTTTAATGCCGTTCGATCCAGCGCGCCGCCCTCTTTTACATATTCACTGACATCTGCAATGTGGACGCCGAGCAAAAGGTTGCCGTTCTCAAGGCTGTCGAGCGAAACAGCATCGTCCAGATCCTTCGAGTCATCGCCGTCAATTGTGACCGTGCAGAGACGCCGCAAGTCGCGACGGCCTGCAAGCTCAGCTTCCGCTGTCCGGCTGCGTTTTGCCGCATGTGCGGCCTCAATGAGACATTCTTCCGAAAACGTATCCGGAATTTCAAAACTCCGCACAATCGAGGTCAGATCAACGCCGGGCGCTGTAGCCCTGCCAATCAGTTCTGTGACGCGCCCTTCCAGCGCCTCTCCACGCTCCTTCGGATAGCGCGTAATTTCGACCACGACCTTCTGTCCCGTCTCTGCGCCGAGAGAATCTTTTTTCGAAATGATGACATCAGCCGCGAAGTGCGTATTGTCCGGGATTACAACGCCACCGTGATTTTCGCGTCGGTAATAGCCCACGAGGCGGCTCATGCCGCGCGACAAAATCTCAAGGACACGCCCCTCGCGCCTCGCAAGCTGCTGTCCGCGCGGAATCAGAATGCGCACAGTATCGCCCTGCAGTGCTCCTCTGGTCTTATCGCGGGGAATAAAAACATCATGTTCTTCCCCCGGGACGCGCACAAAGCCGAACCCTTTTGCATTCGCCGCAAAAATTCCCTCTTTTTCTTCTTTTTCAGGTATTCCGTACTTTCCATTCTTCGAAATGCGAGCTCTTCCCTCCCGCACCAGCGCATCGAGTACCTGTTCCAGATCCTTTCGCTTGGACTTCGGCACATCCAGAAACATTGCAATTTCCCGGAGACGCATGGGCTGATACATGGGATCTTCCATTAACTTTAACAGCACCTGTTCTCTCTTTTTCAATACCTCTT
>CALLVJ010000381.1 GCA_938010625.1 uncultured Stomatobaculum sp.
ACCGATCCTGCATTAGTAAGGTTAGCCGGATCAAGTCCCAGCATTCTCAAATAAGTCTCGTATTTAAGGAAGGTCTCTGTATCATCTTCATCGCTAACTGTATCGGTGCGCAGCTCTCCTTTGTTAGGCGTATAAGAAGATATGATGGCGTACTTCTTAAATCCCATCTGCTGGAATATCTCATAATACTTGCAAGCAGTAGGGATGCCTTCAGCCACAAGGATCGCATTTCCATTGCCGTCCATAAGGCGCGGCTTCATATTGAAATCCTGAATGATGTCCCACGCCACTTTTTCAAGACGAGATCGTGAGCTGTAGACCTTTTGCATAGTGCCCCACTTCTCCTTGAGCTTCGCCTTTGCGCGGGAAGAGAGGCCTCTGGTCTTTACATCAAACCACTGGTCAACTCTATCCTGTGACGACAAGTCCTGTGGAACATCACGATATTCGTACCGCAGATCCAGCACGACACCATCAGCCACGCCCTCGTTGTATTTATAGGCATGAATATAGGTTCCGAATACCTCGATGCTGATCTTCTTATCCTTCTTCAGAAGCGGAGTGCCGGTGAAACCGATAAATACCGCATTCGGCATGATTGTCGTCATTGCCGTGTGGAGCTTACCTGACTGTGTTCTATGGCATTCGTCAACAAACACCACAAGATTTCCCTTGGCCTCAAAATCAACAGGGAGAGAGGCTTTCAGTTCTTCGATGTACTTGTCGTAGTCGTTCTCTGTTGCTTCACCACCACGGCGACCGAACTTATGCACCAGAGAGCAGATCAGCGAATCATCATATATATTCAGGCGGTCGATTAAGTCCCTACCGCTCTTGGTACGGACGATATTCTCGTCCACGCCCGTGAATGTCTTTTCAATCTGCTCATCAAGCTCATCACGGTCAGTAACAATCAGGACGCGAGGGTTGAGTTCCGACCAATGTGTCAGAATCCATTTAGCGAGCCATACCATCGTGAGCGTTTTACCGGAACCCTGCGTATGCCACAGAATGCCGCCCATCGGTTTATCCTGATCTCTGTTCGGATTGTGAAGCTCCGTCCTCAGATTATTGAGCCTCTGCTGGGTACGCTTGATGCCGAAATACTGATTGTACCGGCATACCTTTTTGATACCTTTATCGAAAACGACAAAGTTCATGATAAGGTCAATGAAGCGCTCCTTATCAAACATTGCATATATCTGCTGCAGGAGCTTATTTTCAATTCCTGCACAAGTTTCGCTGATACGGACATCGCCCGGATCGCGCTCGCCTTCATGTTCTTTGAAGCCGTCGTCCTTCCATTCCATGTAAAACTTCTCGCCGGTCAGAAGCGTACCGTAACGCAGACCCTCCGACTCGTTACCGGCCATGCAGAACTGCATGGTAGTAAAGAAGCCTCGAATGAATGAGTCCTTCTGGTTTGTGAGATTCTGCCGGATGCCTTCAGACACAGAGATGCTGCTTCGTTTCAATTCAATAACAGCCACGGCGATACCGTTCAGGTAGATAACGAGATCCGGCCTCTTTTCCTGCTGTTCGACTACCGTCACTTCCTCGGCGATTGCGAAGTCATTATTCAGCGGATTAGCCTCGTCTATAAGCTCCACTGTCACAGGAGGCTTCTCCGGACTCTCGCTGACCGGGATACCATATTTAAGACGCGAGTACACCGTCTTGTTGGCATCATAGACTCCACGCGAAAGATTGCCCGCTTCCTGCTGAAGTTGCATAACGGCAGTATCGACCAGCTTGTCAGCATAACCCTTTAGGCGAAGATACTGGCGCAGACGGTCTTCCTTGATGTTTTTATTCTGATGATCGGAAAGGTTACCGATATA
>CALLVJ010000382.1 GCA_938010625.1 uncultured Stomatobaculum sp.
AATCAGCGGGTGGAATTCGAGCAGTTCCTCGCGGAAAATTTTCGAGAGAAAGCGGTGGTTAAAGCTGCTCTCGTAGAGGATGCCGACATCGGACTTACCGCTGATGACATTGCGGATCACATCAATTGTGCGGGTCTCGAGCACCGAGAACTGGTACTCATTCGTGTCAAAGCTCTTGGTCATGTTGGCAAAGGCCTGGGTCACAAAGGAGTAGTGCTGGGTCGAGATCGAAAAGCGCTGCCGGACCTGGCGCGAAGTGCCAAAGCGGTCCATCAGGAGCTCATACTGCTGGTGGAGTTCCCGGGCGCGCGCCAGGAATTCAGTTCCGTCTGGCGTCAGGCTGATGCCGCGCGAATTGCGGTTGAAGAGGCGGAAGCCGAGTTCCTCCTCGGCTTCCTTGACAGCGTTCGTGAGAGCGGGCTGCGAGAGGAATAGTTTTTCCGCGGCGCGGTTGATGCTGCCGGCATCGGCAATTTCTGTGAGATAATAAATCTGTTGCAGAGTCATAAGAATCTCCTATTGTGAGATATCATTTTTCACTGCATCCGATCCTATCATGCAAAGATAGCTTCGACAAGAAAACCCTCTCCGCCATTTTGGGGTCATCAGCGGGAAAGCGCGCGCAGCACATATTTTCCGAGTATATCGGTCTCCAGATTGAGTTTGTCACCTGGTCGTTTCTCAGCAAGTGTTGTGACGGCAGCTGTATGTGGAATCACAGAGATTGAGAAACTGTCTTCACGAACTGTAGTCACAGTGAGGCTGATGCCCTCCACTGCAATGGAGCCTTTTTCGACGATGCCCTGTAAAATAGAGGGGGCAGCGCAGATTGAAAAAAGCAGAGCGTTGTTCTCGCATTGGATGCTTTGGAGCGATCCGGTACCGTCAATGTGACCGCTCACGAAGTGGCCGCCAATGCGTCCATTTGCCGCGAGGGCGCGCTCCAAGTTGACATGGCTTCCGGTGTGAAGTTCACCGAGATTGGAGCGCCGCAGTGTCTCAGGCATGACATCTGCCGCAAAAGACTGCGCGGTAAAAGAGACGACGGTGAGACAGACGCCGTTGACTGCGATGCTGTCGCCTGGGGTAAGGCCTTCCAGCACTGTATGTGCGGCGATGGTAAGTTGATGCTTTGCAGAAAAGTTGAGAAGAGTGCCGCACTCCTCAATGAGTCCGGTAAACATAATTAGAGAGCTCCTTCCAGTCGTAGATCATACATCTTAGAGGGGCATATACCGCTGCCGCCACGAGGATGTGCTGTGAATTTCAGCACGCAGCGCATGAATTTTTCGTACATGAAACATCCTCTCGACAATAAAAAAGCTCCAGCGTAAGATACGGAGCAAGCTGAAAAAGCCCCTGGAATGAATATTCCAAGGGCTTTTTAACTATGGAGGGTGCGTTGCTTCTTCCATCCAGACTGTACTGTCGGCTCCGGAATCTGACCGGATCATGCCTTTCGGCTCGCGGGCTATACCGCCGATAGGGATTTTCACCCGACCCTGAAGACTACAGGGTCAGTATAGAATAGCAGAGAAATTTTGTCAAGATTTGCGATACTTTGCCATCATGCTCTTGAAGAGTTCGGCGGTAGAGGGTGGTGTGAAGGTGATCGCATTGGCGCCTGCTGCAATGGTTGCCTGAATGCTTTCTTCGGTATTGCCGCCACTCGCAATTATAGGCACATCCGGAAAGTCCCTGCGAATTTTTTGTACCAGTGCCGCTGTGGTAGGGCCTGCCGCGACGTTCAGTATGCTCGCGCCGTTTGACAGACGGGATGCGATGTCGGTTTCTTCGTTGATCACGGTAATGATGACCGGAATATCCACAACCTTGACCACAGCGAGCAGGTTCAGATCACTGATGGGCGCATTTAGGACAATGCCCATGGCGCCCTGTCCCTCGGCATCCTGGGCGAGGGACAGCGTCCGAAGTCCCTTGGTTGTACCGCCGCCACAGCCGCAGAAGACGGGGATGTAGGAACCGTCGATCAGCGCGTGGCTGATGGCTGACTGCGGTGTAAACGGGTAGACAGCAAAGACCGCATCGGCGTCGCAGTTGCGAATGATTGCGAGATCCGTTGTGAAGACCAGAGATTTGATGCGCCGCCCGTTGACTACGATACCGCTCGCCTGATAGCAGGCGGCGGGCAGGTGGAGCAGGTGGCGCAGAGAGCTGTCAACTTTGGGTAGATTGGGTTTGGATTCTGCCATAAGACCTCATTTCTGGATAAAACGGTTTGAAGAGTTGCCTTCGTTATAAAACTGTCGCAAAAAAAAGACAAGCGGATTGTGGAATTGCGCTTTTCTGTTTGCCAAAAAAGTTTTATGATAAGGCAATCTTAAGGCAAGCCAAGGTAAAG
>CALLVJ010000383.1 GCA_938010625.1 uncultured Stomatobaculum sp.
CTCCCCTGAGGTCTGTGAGCGCCTGCTCTCGAGTGTTCATAAGAATATTGCCCCCTTCCACCGTTACATGAAGCTCCGGAAGAAGATGCTCGGCGTGGAGGAACTCCATATGTATGACATCTATGCGAACATGGTAAGGGACTACGAGCGCAATGTGAGCTATGAAGAGGCGCAGGAGATGATTCTTGAGGGTCTCAAGCCGCTCGGTGAGCATTATCAGGAACTGCTCCGCGAGGCTTTCCAAAACCGCTGGATTGATGCAGTCGAAAATGAAGGCAAGCGAGTCGGCGCCTACTGCAATTCAGTCTATGCGACACATCCCTATGTCCTGATGAATTACACAAATGCTTTCGAGGACGCCTTTGTGCTCGCCCATGAGCTCGGCCATGCGATGCACTTCTGGCACTCCGACCATAGCCACGACTTTTTCGATGCACAGTACAAGATGTTTGTCGCGGAAGTCGCTTCCATTACCAATGAAGTGCTTCTAAATCACCATCTGATCAACAAGGCCTCGTCGCGCGAAGAAAAGGCCTACCTGATCAACCATCTTCTGGACAGCTTCAAGGGAACGTTCTTCCGCCAGGCGATGATCGAGGAGTTTGAGATTGAGAGCAACCGGATGTCGGAACAGGGCCTTCCGATCACGGCAGACAGCCTATCGGAACTCTATCTGCGCCTGAACAAGGCGTACTACGGTCCGGACATGGTCTCCGACCCGCTGATTGGCGAGGAGTGGTGCCGCATTCCACACCTCTATATGAATTTCTACTGCTACCAGTATGCAACGAGTTTTGCGGCTTCGGTTGCGGTCGCAAAGCGCATTTTGACCGAAGGGGAGCCGGCGCTGCACGACTATATCCGCTTTCTCTCAGCAGGCTGTACGGACGACCCGGTCTCCGTGTTAAAGATTGCGGGCGTGGATCTCTCGACTGAGAAGCCGGTGGAGGAGGCGATGAAGTATTTTGATGAGCTTTTGACCCAGCTCGAAGAGATAGCAGAGTGATGTGGGAGAGGCGCCTATAGTGGGCGCCTCTTTTGACGCAAGAAAAAAGAGTTTGGGAGAGAAACTGGAAAGAAGAGGAGAGATAGAATGGCAGTCACTTTTTTTGCGGCGCTCGCGCGGATGAAATATATTGACCGCTGGGCGCTGATGCGTGTGAGCCGGCGCGAGAACCTGAGCGAGCATGCGGCGGAGGTCGCGATTCTTGCGCATGCGCTCTGTGAAATTGGAAATCTGCGCCACGGAAAGCAGTTGAATGCTGAGCGCGCAGCTGTGATCGGGCTGTTTCACGATGCGAGCGAGATTATTACCGGCGATATGCCGACGCCGGTCAAGTATGGCAGCGAGAGTCTGCGCACGGCTTACCGCGCGGCGGAGAGGAAGGCAGCAGAGAGCCTTTTGGCCCGTTTGCCGGAAGAACTCCAGTTGATCTATGCGCCGCTGCTCGGCGTGACACAGCAGTCGGAAGTGAGCGATGCAGCGGCACAGTATCTGCACCGGCTCGTGAAGGCTGCGGATAAGCTCTCGGCGTATATCAAGTGCCTTGAAGAAGAGAGTGCCGGCAATATGGAGTTCCGGACAGCGAAGCAGAGTATTGGTCGGGAGCTCGAACGGATGGCGGTTGAGCTGCCGGAATTACATGATTTTATGGAGAACTGTCTGCCGCCCTACGGGAATACCCTGGATGAGCTTTCCGTACAAGGGGACTGGGATATCAAGAAGCATACGGAGACAGCGCCGGAAACGAAGGCGTAACGCGAACAAAAATTAGCGTCTCTAAAGTTAAAAAATTTTTGACTTTTCCGGAAAAAGTGGTATTCTGGAATTATCGAATGAACAAATGATCATATGTTCAAATGTGTGAGAAGCTTGCAAGTTCAGAGGAGGAAATATGGCAGAGGCAGTCAGACAGCAGGTGCCAAGCGAAGATCAGCTCTACGATCTCGCCGAGCTCTTTAAGGTTTTCGGAGATTCGACGCGAATCCGGATTCTATACCGTCTGTTTTCGGGAGAATATGGGGTGAATGAACTTGCGGAGAGCCTGAATCTGACGCAGTCGGCCGTTTCGCACCAGCTGAAATTGTTAAAACAGGCGAGGCTCGTGAGGGCGCGCCGAGAGGGCAAAGCGATGATTTATGCGCTCGCCGATGACCATGTGAGCACGATGATTGGACAGGGACTGGAACACATTGCAGAGTGAGGAGGCAGAGGATGAAAAAGAAGTTCGCTTGTGAAATTGATTGTGCAAATTGCGCGCAGAAGGTGGAAGATGCGATCCGGAAGGTGGACGGTGTCAAGGATGTGAAGGTAAATTTCCTGATGCAGAAATTCACACTGGAAGCAGAAGATGCCTCCTTTGAGCGGGTTCTGGAGGCTGCCATCAGGACGGGGCAGCATATCGAGGCAGATTTTACGGTGACACGCTGACAGGGGGAGAGCCATGAATCGCAAACAACAGGCGCTGCTGCGGAGAATTCTGCTTGCGGTAGTCTGCTATGTCGCCTTGCTGATTTTTGAGAAAAACAGCGCAGCGGCAAATCTGCATGTGCCGCAGTGGCTGATTGCCGGGTTCTTTTTGCTGCCTTATCTCCTAGTGGGGCGGGATGTTATAGTCAAGGCACTCAAAAATATCCGGAACGGCCAGGTCTTTGACGAAAACTTCCTCATGCTGGTTGCAACGGTCGCCGCCTTTGGCATTCAGGAGTATTCGGAGGCCTGCGCAGTCATGATTTTTTATCAGGTCGGTGAGCTTTTTGAATCGCTCGCAGTCGGAAAATCCAGAGCTTCGATCACGGCGATGATGAGCATCGCGCCGGAATCGGCAAATGTGGAGCGGGACGGAAAAATTGAGGAGGTGGATCCGGACGAGGTAGAGGTCGGCGAGATTATTCTGATTCGCCCGGGCGAAAAAGTGCCACTCGACGGCATCGTTCTCGAGGGAAGCTCCTTTCTCGATACGGCGGCGCTGACCGGTGAGCCGGTGCCGCGCGAGGTGCGCCCCGGCGATGCGGTGATCAGCGGCTGCGTGAACGGTGAGACTGCGCTCCGCGTGAGGACGAGCAAGGCCTATGAGGATTCGACAGTCGCGCGGATTCTGCAGCTGGTCGAGAGCGCGAGCGAGAAGAAAACCCGGATGGAAAACTTCATCACCCGCTTTGCGCGCTGGTATACGCCGATTGTGACGGTCACGGCGCTCTTGCTGGCGCTTATCCCGCCGCTTGTTTTCGGAGCACCGGCGGCGTCCTGGATTAAGCGCGCCTGCATCTTCCTGATTGTCTCCTGCCCCTGCGCGCTGGTGATCTCGGTGCCGCTCGGCTTCTTTGGCGGTATCGGCGCGGCGTCAAAGCGCGGTGTTCTTGTGAAGGGCTCGAATTTCCTTGAGACGGCTGCCGAGTTGAAGACTCTGGTCTTTGACAAGACTGGAACTCTGACTCGCGGCGAGTTTCGCGTGGTCGGCATTCACCCGGCGGAGGGGCGCAGTGAGGAGGAGCTTCTCTCGATGGCGGCACACGGAGAGAGTCTCTCTTCGCATCCGATTGCCCAGTCCATACTGCAGGCCTATGGCGGCGAGATTGACCATGCGCGCCTCGGCGAGATACATGAGGCAGCGGGACACGGTCTCGCCGGCATGTGGGATGGTCGGGAACTGCTGCTCGGAAATGAAAAGCTCCTTGCGAGCCGCGACATTGCATTTCCGGCAGTCAGGGAGCCTGGGACAGTCGTCTATGCCGCACACGGCGGCAGTTATGTGGGACATATCATCATTGCAGATGTCGTAAAGCCGGGCGCCGCGGCGGCACTCCGGCAGCTGCGCGAAGTCGGCATCGAGAAGCTGGTCATGTTGACCGGTGACCGGAAGGATGCCGCGGAGGCAATCGCCGCAGAGGTCGGTGTCGATACGGTCTATCACGACTTGTTGCCTGCGGACAAGGTTGAAAAGGTCGAGGCGCTGCTCGCGGGGGAGAAGAACGGCGAAAAGGTCGGCTTTGTCGGCGACGGCATTAACGACGCGCCGGTGCTGATGCGCGCGGATGTCGGCATTGCGATGGGCTCGCTCGGCAGCGATGCGGCGATCGAGGCAGCAGACCTTGTGATTATGGACGACGAGCTCTCAAAGATTGCGGACATCATCCGGATTTCCAGAAAGACGGTGCGCATCGTGCGGGAAAATGTAGCATTTGCGCTGGCTGTCAAGGTAGCAGTTCTGCTGCTCGGCGTCTTTGGACTCGCGAATATGTGGGAGGCAGTGTTTGGAGATGTCGGTGTGACGGTGATTGCCGTGCTGAACGCGATGCGCGCACTCACACCGCCGTCTGCTCAGCGCTGAGACAGCGCTCAATTTCTTCGAGAAAATGGAGCATCAGATCATTCGGAACGGTTCCCTTTTTTAAGATGTAACCGATCCGCATGGTCTGATTTTTATTGTGCCGGTCTTCGCGAAATGGAATCGCGACATAATCGGAGCCGTTTAAGTTGCGGCTTATGATGCCCGAGCAGAGCGTATAGCCCTGAATGGAGCGCATCAGATTCAGATTGGTCGCGCGGTCGGAGGTCTTGATGACGCGCGGGTAGTCGCGGTCGCTTAAGATTTCTTCGGCGAGAAAGGCAGAGCTGTCCTCACCCTGGTCAAACTGAATGCAGGGGTAGGGCTGCAGTTCTTCGAAGCTGATCGAGGCGAGGGAGGCCAGCGGGTGGTCTTTGTAGAGATAAACGTAGGCATT
>CALLVJ010000384.1 GCA_938010625.1 uncultured Stomatobaculum sp.
CAAAAGCAATTCTGGCGGAACAAGTTGTTGTCGGCAAGAACAGTGAATTGGGGGTGGGAGAATTCCGGGAGAGCAGCTATGACCGGCGTGTCTACAATTCAGAATTGGTGACAGTCGGTGAGAAGACGGTAATTCCAGATAACGTGAGCATTGGAAAGAACACGGCAATCTGGGGTGATACGGTGAAGGCAGATTACCCGGATGGAAGGCTAGAAAGCGGTGGTGCAATTATAAAGGCAGGTGGCTTAAGATGAGAGCAGTTGGAATCGTATTAGCGGGCGGAAATTCAAAGCGTATGAGGGAGTTGTCTGACAAAAGAGCCATCGCAGCGATGCCGATTGCAGGAAGCTACCGAAGTATTGACTTTGTGTTGAGTAATATGTCGAATTCTCACATCCAGCGCGTAGCTGTCTTCACGCAGTACAACTCGCGCTCCCTGAATGAGCACCTCAGTTCTTCGAAATGGTGGGACTTCGGCAGAAAGCAGGGCGGTCTGTTTGTCTTTACGCCGACAATTACGGCGACATCAAGTGACTGGTATCGCGGCACGGCGGACGCTCTGTACCAGAATTTGCAGTTTCTGAGAAATTGCCACGAGCCCTATGTGGTGATGGCCTCGGGCGATTGCATCTATAAACTGGATTATAACAAGGTGCTCGAATATCATATTGAAAAGAAGGCAGACATCACTGTGGTCTGCAAAGAGGCATCGGCGCTGGAGGATCTCACGAGATTCGGCGTCGTGGAGACGAACGGGGATAACCGGATTACACAATTTGATGAAAAACCCATGGTTGCGGAATCCAGAATGATTTCCTGCGGCATCTATATTGTCCGGAGAAGACAGTTGATCGAATTTATCGAGAAATGCGCAGCGGAGGATCGCTATGACTTTGTTCGTGATATCCTGGTGCGGTATAAGAATCTGAAACGCATTTATGCCTATAAGTTAGATTCCTATTGGAGCAACATCGCAAGTGTGGAGTCCTATTTTAAGACAAATATGGACTTCCTGCGGCGGGATATCCGGGAATATTTTTTCAGAACCTATCCGGAAGTTTATACTAAGGTTGACGATTTACCGCCCGCAAAGTACAATCTGGGTGCGGAGGTCAGGAATTCGCTTGTCTCAAGTGGCTGCATTTTGAACGGGCGAGTTGAGAATTCCGTGCTATTTCGGAAGGTGTTTGTCGGTCAGAATTGCGTGATTCGCAATTCCGTAATTTTGAACGATGTCTACATTGGAAATGACACAGTGATTGAGAATTGCATCGTAGAGAGTCGGGATACGCTCCGGGCAAATACGAAACATATTGGAACACCGGAGGAGGTAAAAATCGTTATCGAAAAGAATGAGCGGTATGTGATCTGAGTTCAGAGTCAGGAGAGCCCGGGTTGATCACCCTATCGCCATCCACATCCATGCTGTATCGGAGGAGGCGCTATGCAGATTACAGATGTTCGTATCAGAAAGATTCAGAAAGCCGGATCTATGAAGGCAGTGGCATCCATCACACTAGACAACGAGTTTGTGATTCACGACATCAAGGTGATACAGGGAGATCGGGGCCTATTTATTGCAATGCCAAGCCGTCTTTCGCGGGACGGTGGTTACAGGGACATTGCGCATCCTATCAATTCGACGACACGTGACAGAATGCAGCGGAAGATTCTGGAGCAGTATGAGGATCTTCCAGAGGACATGATTGAGAGTGTCGAGGAAATGGTGGGCAGCGGAGAATTTTAATTCATGGCAACAAGCTACATCGTTTTTGATTTGGAATGGAATCAAAGTCCCAGGGGGAAGGTCGGGAAGCTGCCTGACCTTCCTTTTGAGATTATAGAAGTGGGGGCAGTGAAGCTGAATGAGAATCTGGAGATGGTCTCTGAATTCTCTCGCTTCGTGCGCCCTTTTGTATATAAGAAGCTGGATTATGCCATCACAAAAATCCAGACCAGGCAGCTCCAGAAAGAGGGGAGAGCCTTTACGCAGGTGATGCAGGAATTTTTTCACTGGTGCGGCATGGACAGCGGTGAGGAAGTCGTTTTTTGCAGCTGGGGCGATATGGATCTTTTTGAGTTACAGCGGAACCTGCAATTTTTCCATGTCCGGAATCCCTTTTCCTATCCGCTTTTCTACTACGACGTACAAAAGCTGTACGGAAGATGTTTTCGGGATGCAGAAAAAAAGGCAACGGCGCTCGCAACAGCTGTGGAGGCGCTGGGCCTCGAGGAGACGGGGGCCTTTCATCGCGCAATTGAGGATGCGCGCTATACGGCGAAAGTTCTTCAACAGCTACCGTTTGATGCGCTGAAGGCATATCGCTCCCTCGATTATTACCAGCTGCCGACGAGAGAGGATGAAGAGCTCTATCTCGATTTTCCGGACTATGCAAAATATGTATCGCGTATTTTCCCGGATCGGGACAGCGCAATTCATGACAAGACGGTCACGGACATGCGCTGCTTTCGCTGCCATCGCATGCTGAAAAAAAAGCTGCGCTGGTTTTCAGCGAACCAGCGCAGTTACTATTGCATTGCCGTCTGCCCGGAGCACGGGTTACTGCGCGGAAAATTGAAGATCCGGCGGGCAGAGGGCATGCAGGTCTATTGTATCAAGACGACTAAGTTTGTGAATCAGGAGGCGGCAGCGCGCCTGATACAGCTGCGGCAGACCATTCGCGAAAAGCAGCATCTCAAAAGTCAACCGCAGCGGCACAGGCGGAATCCTTAACGCCGCCGAAAGAAGCGGGAGAAAAAGCCGCGTCCACGTTTCCGGCGGGAGAGCGAACTGTCACCGAGATAC
>CALLVJ010000385.1 GCA_938010625.1 uncultured Stomatobaculum sp.
TAAGACAATGGCAGAGAACACAATTGATTTGTCGTTCAATATTACAACCCCCGAAGAGCTTGCAAAGGATAAGGATCGCGGCTGCACGCCTCGCCTTAAGAGACTGAGGAAGATCAGTCATGAGACTCAGCCGCATCTGGATCTCGAGAGAGCACTGATTGAGACAGAAGTATACAGGCAGTATGAGGGCAAGGTCTCGACGCCGGTATTACGTGCCCTGGTGCTGAAAGAATATTTCAGCAGGAAGACGCTTTACTTTGGCGACGATGAGTTGATTGTCGGTGAGAAGGGTCCGACACCGCAGTCTTCCCCGACTTTTCCGGAGATCATCTGTCATTCCGTTGAGGATATGAAGATTATGAACGACCGCGAGCTCGTGAATTTTGCAGTCACACCGGAGCAGGTTCGTCAGCAGGAGGAGATTATTATCCCCTACTGGGAGGGCAGGGCGACGCGAGATCGGATCATGGAGGCAATGACGGATGAGTGGAGAGCTTACTACGGCGCAGGTATGTTTACGGAGTTCATGGAGCAGAGAGGGCCGGGCCACACAGCGGGCGGCAAGAATTTTTATATCTATGGCTACGGAGACTATAAGAAGAAAATTGCAAAGACCATAGAAGAGCTGGATTTCTTGGGTGATCCGGAGGCCTATGACAAGCTTCAGGAGCTGAAGGCCATGGATATTTGCTGTGATGCGGTAATTATTCTCGGCAGGAGATATCACGACCTTGCGCTGGAGAAGGCAGCGGCGTGCAAGGAACCAGTGAGAAAGCAGGAGTTGCTCAGCATTGCGGAGAACTGTGCAGTGGTTCCGGAACACAGACCGGAGACTTACTGGCAGGCACTTCAGATGTACTGGTTTACACACCTCGGCGTCACGTTGGAATTGAATCCTTGGGATGCGTTTACGCCAGGGCGACTAGATCAACATCTGAATCCTTTCTATGAGAAGGATACTGCGGCGGGAAGGCTTGATGATACGCTGGCACTTGAGCTTTTGGAGTGCCTGTGGGTAAAGCTTTTCAACTCTCCGGCTCCAGTCAAAGTCGGCGTCACGTTGAAGGAGTCTGGAACGTATGTCGATTTTGCAAATATCAATACCGGCGGCGTGAGGGAGGACGGAGAGAACGGTGTCAATAAGGTCAGCTACCTTATTCTCGACTGCATGGAAGATATGCGTCAGAATCAGCCAAACTCGAATGTGCAAATATCGAAGAAGACGCCGGATGCTTTTTTGAAGCGGGCTTGCGAGATTGCGCGCCAGGGCTGGGGGCAGCCGGCATTCTACAATACGGACGAAATGATTGAGGAGCTCTTAAACGAAGGCAAGTCGCTGGTCGATGCAAGAAATTCCGGCTGTTCCGGTTGCACGGAAACTGGGGCATGGGGCACGGAGGACTATATTCTCACAGGCTATCTGAATATACCGAAATGCTTAGAGCTTGCACTTCATAATGGCTATGATCCAGTGTCAAAGCAGCAGATTGGTCCGAAGACCGGTGCAGTGGAGGATATGAATTCCTACGACGACGTATGGCAGGCCTTCAAGGCGCAGCTTGAACATTGCATTGATGTGAAGCTGCGCGGAAATCAGGTGATAGAGCGCATTTTTGCGGAGATGATGCCTGCGCCTTTCCTTTCTATCTGCACAGACGACTGCATCGCAAAGGGTAAGGACTACAATGCGGGAGGCCCGAGATATAGCACGAGATTCATTCAGGGCGTCGGTATCAGCGATGTCACAGACGCATTGGTATCCATTAAGTATAATGTTTTTGAGAAGAAGCGTTTCAGCCTTTCGGAGCTTGTGGAGGCAATGCGTGATGACTACGAGGGGCATCCAGAGATTTATAACTATGTCTGCAACAAGACGCCAAAGTACGGCAACGACGACGAGTATGCGGATGAGGTGATGCTAGAGGCCTTCAATGAGTATAAGGATTATATCAGCGGGAGACCGACTGTGAATGGCGGAACTTACTATGTCGATATGCTTCCGACCACCTGTCATGTGTACTTTGGCGATGTGATGATTGCAGACGCCGGCGGGCGTCATGCACATAAACCGCTGGCAGATGGTATCTCTCCAACTAAGGGCGGAGACACCAACGGCCCGACCGCTGTCGTGATATCTTGCGCAAAGATGGATCAACGTCACACAGGTGGATGCCTTCTGAACCAGAAGTTCACGCCGGCAGCACTCGCAGGGCAGAAGGGGATTGACAATCTGGCAGCGCTGGTGCGCTCCTACTTTGAGATGTGGGGGCATCATTTGCAGTTCAATGTCATAAGCCGAGAGACTTTACTTGACGCGCAGAAGAACCCAGAGGAGTACAGGGATCTGATCGTGCGTGTCGCAGGCTATAGTGACTATTTCAACAACTTAGACGAGAAGCTCCAGAATGAGATTATTGAGAGGACGGAGCAGGATTTCGGTTGATCTGGCGATCATTTCTTTGTGAAACTCAGCAGGCTAAAGCCAAAGAGTTCAACCCAAAAGGCGTCTGGAATAATCCGGACGCCTTTTTTGGCGAAAGAAGCAGGGACTAAGTCTCAGTTCTCCACACGGTTCATATAGTAATCCCAAGAGAAGACTGCCTTTTCACAGCGGACGCCAATCCGGTAGGAGGGCGTCACGAGCGTGTCGAATTCCTCGGCCTGCGGGAAATCGATGCCGAGTTCGAGGAAAAAGGTGTTGTCAGTCTGTGCTTCGGAGAGAATCTGAAAGAGATAGACATCATGGAACTCTGGAAGCAGTTTTTTCACTTCGGCCGGGGAGAGCACAGCGTCGGGTACGGATTCGAGAAGCACGCCATTGGCATCGCGGTACTGGTAGCCTTCCCGGACGCTCTCAGTCAGGTTG
>CALLVJ010000386.1 GCA_938010625.1 uncultured Stomatobaculum sp.
CTTCGCCGCCGCCGCCGACGAGCGGGGCGCCGGCGCCGTCATGACCGATTCCGAGGGGGTCGCCCTCGTCGAGGGGCTGGGGATCCCGCTCCTCGTCGTCGACTCCCCGGCGTCCGCGCTCGGGCGGGCCGCCGCCGCGATACTGGGGGAGCCCGCCTCGCAGCTGGACGCCTACGCGATAACCGGGACCAACGGCAAGACGACGACCGCCTACATGCTCGACTCCATCCTCGCGGCCCTCGGGCGCCGCAGCGGGCTCATCGGGACGGTGGAGATCCGCTTGGCGGACACGGTCGTGCCCGCCCGCCTGACGACGCCGATGCCCGACGAGCTGCAGAGCTACCTGGCCTTCCACGCCCGCGCGGGCGGCACCGACGTGGTCATGGAGGCGTCCAGCCACGCCCTCGCCCAGCGCCGCACGGACCCCGTCCGCTTCTCGGTCGCCGGGTTCGCGAACCTCACGCAGGACCACCTGGACTTCCACTCCTCGATGGAGGAGTACTACCGGGCCAAGGCGAGCCTGTTCACGCCGGAGCGCTGTCGCCACGCCGTCGTGAACGTCGACGGGCGATGGGGCCGGCGCCTCCTGGCGGAGGCCGCGGGAAGGCTCCCGGGGACGGTCGCGGCGCTGGCGGTGGAGGGCCCGTGCGGCGATCTGCCCGACGGCGTCGTCGGATGGACCGTCACGCGGACCGCCGGGCCGGACTTCACGCTGGAGAGCGCCGACGGGCGCAGGTTCGCCACGTCCACCTCCCTGCCGGGCCGCTTCAACGTGGCCAACGCCGCCCTCGCCTCGGCCATGGCGCTGACCGCCGGATACGCGCCGGACGACCTCGCCCGCGCTCTGCCCGACGGCGTCAGCCCCGTCGTCCCCGGCCGGATGGAGACGATATCCGACAGGCCCCGGGTCGTCGTCGACTTCGCGCACAACACAGGGGCGCTCGTCGAGGCCATGCGGGCCCTGCGCCCCTCGACCGCCGGCAGGCTCATCGTGCTCACCGGCTCCGCCGGGCAGCGCGACGCCGGCAAGCGCCCGGCCATGGGCGAGGCAGTGGCCACGCACGCCGACCTCGTCTACATCACCGACGACGACCCGCACGACGAGGACCCCGCCGCCATCCGCCGGGAGGTCATCGCCGGCGCGCTCGGCCACGGCACGCCCGTCGTCGAGATCGCCAACCGGGCGGAGGCCATCGCCCGCTGCATTCGGGAGGCCGAGAACGGCGATACCATTCTCCTTGCGGGACGCGGTCACGAAACCGTCCAGGAAGTGGCCGGAGTCCCCGTCGAACTCGACGATCGCGCAGAAGCCCGGCGTGCGCTCCGAACGCGGGCAGTGGAGGAGATGAGGGCATGATCCCGGTCAAGCTCGCCGCCGTGGCCGAGGACTGCGGCGGCAGATTCCACCGCCGCGCCGGCACGGCCGTGACGGACGAGGCTGTCCGGGGCCTGGAGACGGACACCCGGCGGCTGTCCGAAGGCGAGGTCTTCGCGGCCATCAAGGGCGAGCGCGTCGACGGGGCGAGCCTGGCGGGCCAGGCGCTGGCCGCCGGCGCGGTCGCCGTCGTGACGGCCGACCCGCAGGCCGCATCGGCGTCGGGCGCCCCTCCCGAACGCCTCGTCGTCGTCGACGACGTCCAGGCCGCCGTCGGCCGGCTCGCCGCAGCGAACCTCGAACGGGCCCGCCGGACCGGCAACCCGGACCTGCGAGTGGTCGCCGTGACCGGCTCGGTCGGCAAGACGACCACCAAAGACCTCCTGGCGGGCCTCCTCTCCTCCCGAGGCCCGGTCGTCGCGCCCCCCGGCTCCTTCAACAACGAGCTCGGCCTGCCCCTGACCGTCCTGCGCACGGGGGCCGACACGGCCTCCCTCGTCCTGGAGATGGGGGCCGACCACGTCGGCAACATCGACTACCTGACGTCGATCGCCCCGCCGGACGTCTCGGCGGTCCTGGCCGTCGCCCGCGCCCACCTGGGGGAGTTCGGCGGGATCGACAACGTGGCGCGCGCCAAATCGGAGCTCGTCTCGGGAACCCGCGAGGGCGGGACGGTGGTCCTCAACGCCGACGACGAGCGCGTTGCGGCCATGGCGTCCAAGGCCCGCGGACCGGTCGTGACCTTCTCCGCCGCGGGACGCGGCGACGTCTCGGCCGCCGACGTCAGGACGGGAGCCGACGGGCGCGCCAGCTTCACACTCGTCACCCCGGAGGGCGCATGGCCGGTGACCCTGCGCCTCGTCGGCGAGCACCATGTGGCCAACGCGCTGGCCGCCGCGGCCGTGGCGCGCGCGCTGGGGGTCGACCCCCGGCCGGCACGGCGCTGCCAGCCCGCACCGCATGGACGTCTTCGAGGCCGGCGGGGCGACCGTCATCGACGACGCGTACAACGCCAACCCGGATTCGATGCGGGCCGGGCTGAGGGGCCTGGAGCGCATCGGCGCGGGACGGCGCAAGCTGGCCGTCCTGGGCGAGATGCTCGAGCTGGGCGGCGAATCCGAGGCGGAGCACGCGAGCCTGGGCGAGGAGGTCGGCCGGGCGGGGGTCTCGCTGCTCGCCTGCCTGCCGGGCACCCGGGCCCTGTCGCAAGCCGCAGCGGACGCCGGGGTGGGCGTCCACGACGCCCCGGACGCAGCGGACGCCCTGGCGTGGCTGAGGGCGACCCTCGCCCCCGGGGACGCCGTGCTGCTCAAGGGTTCGCACGGATCGGGCGTGTGGCGCATCGCCGACGCCCTGCGAGAGGAGACGAAGTGATGCTCTCGATCCTCCTGGCCGGAGGCGTCGCCCTGACGGTCACGCTCCTGGGCACGCCGCTGTTCATCAGGTTCCTCGTCGCCAAGCAGTACGGGCAGTTCATCAGGCAGGACGGCCCGACCAGCCACCAGATCAAGCGCGGCACGCCGACGATGGGCGGCGTCATGATCATCCTCGGCACGGTCCTCGGCTACGCCTTCGGCAACGGGGTGACCGGCCGGCCCCCCGACGTCTCGGGCCTGCTCCTCCTCTTCCTCATGGTCGGGCTCGGATTCATCGGCTTCCTCGACGACTCGGCGAAGATACGGCACAGGCAGTCGCTCGGGCTGACCCCGTGGATGAAGATCGTCGGCCAGGGCCTGATCGGGATCACCTTCGCGGTCCTCGCCCTGCGCTTCCGGAACAACCAGAACCGCGCCCCCGCCAGCACCCGGATCTCCGTCCTGCGGGACTCGGGGCTGGACCTGGCCTTCGCGGGCACGGCCCTCGGCCTCGTGCTCTTCATCGCCTGGGCGAACTTCCTCATCACCGCTTGGTCCAACGCCGTCAACCTCACCGACGGCCTCGACGGCCTGGCGACCGGGGCCTCGATGTTCGCCTTCGGCGCCTACACGGTCATCACCATGTGGCAGTCCAACCAGTCGTGCGTCGGAGTGCTCAGCGCGGCGCCCGGATGCTACAACGTGCGCGACCCGCGCGACCTGGCCATCGTGTGCGCCGCGCTCGTCGGCGCGTGCTTCGGCTTCCTGTGGTGGAACACCTCGCCCGCGAGGATCTTCATGGGCGACACCGGGTCCCTGGCCCTCGGCGGAGCCTTCGCCGGACTGTCCATCCTCACCCACACCGAAGTCCTCGCCGTCCTCCTCGGCGGCCTCTTCGTCATCGAGGTGACCTCCGACGTCATCCAGATCGGCTTCTTCAAGGCGACCAGGCGCCGCATATTCCGCATGGCGCCGCTGCACCACCACTTCGAGCTCGAAGGGTGGAAGGAAGTGACGGTCGTCGTGCGCTTCTGGATCATCCAGGCGCTCCTCATGTGCGCGGGGCTCGGCCTCTTCTACGCCGAATGGGTGGCGAAGCAGTGAGCGGCGCGGCCCAGGGGGCGCACGAGCTGGAAGGCAGGCGCATAGCCGTCGTCGGCCTGGGCAAGTCGGGCAGGGGGTGCCTGGCCGCCCTGGCCGGGCTCGGACGGGTCCGGCTGAGCGCATGGGACGCCGCCGAGGACGCCCTCGGCGGCTTGGACGCCGTCCCCCTCGACGCCGCCGGGCACTCGGAGGATCCCGCCGACTTGGCCTCGCGGGTGCTGGCGTGGAAGCCCGACGTCGTCATCCCCGCGCCGGCCGTCCCCGAGACCGGCGCGCTCTTCGCCGCCGTCGAGGGCGCCGGGGTCCCGCTGTGGAGCGAGATCGAACTGGCGTGGCGGCTGCGGGCCGTCGACGGGGGAGAAGCCGCGCCGTGGCTGTGCGTGACCGGCACGAACGGCAAGACGACGACCACCGGAATGACCGCGTCCATCCTGAGGGCGGCCGGGCTGGGCGGACTGGCCGTGGGCAACATCGGCGCGCCGGCGGTCCAGGCCGTCACGCAGACGGGCCCGCACGCCCCGCGCGCCTTCGCCGTCGAGCTCTCCTCCTTCCAGCTGCGGACCACTCACACCGTCTCGCCTCTGGCGTCCGTGTGCCTCAACGTCGCCGACGACCACCTCGAATGGCACGGAAGCCGCGAAGCCTACTGGGCGGCCAAGGCGCGCGTCTACGATCGCGTCCGCTCGGCGCGCGTCTACCCGGTGGGAGACCGCCAGGTCGCGCGCATGGTCGAAGGCGCCCCCGCGGGCGCCCGAACCGTCGGCGTCACGCTCGGGCCTCCGTCGGCCGGCCAGATCGGGCTCGTCGGAGACGTCGTCGCCGACCGGGCCTACGGCGCCGGACGGCCCGACGAAGCCGCCGAGCTGTTCACCCTTCAGGACCTCGCCCACCTGGCGGCCGGCCCCGGGCTGCCCGCGCACGTCGTGTGGGACGCCCTAGCCGCGGCGGCGCTCGCCCGGGCGGCGGGGGCGCCGCCCGAATCCGTGCGCCGGGGCCTTCGCGACTTCGCCCCCGGCCGGCACCGCATCGAGACCGTCGCCCGCGTCGGCGGCGTGGCCTACGTCGACGACTCGAAGGCGACCAACGCCCACGCCGCGCGGGCCTGTCTGGCCTCCCTGGAGGAGGGGACGGCCGTGTGGATCGTCGGCGGTCTGGCCAAGGGCGCGCGCTTCGACGGCCTCGTCGAGGACGTCGCGGGCAAGCTGCGCGGAGTCGTGGTCATCGGCGTCGACCAGGAGCCGTGGCGCAGCGCGCTCGCCCGCGCCGCGGACGTGCCGGCCGTCTACGTGGATCCGCGATCCGGTTCCGTCATGGCCGAGGCCGTGGCCGCGGCGCGGAGGATGGCCGAGCCCGGCGACACGGTGCTGCTGGCTCCGGCCTGCGCCTCGATGGACCAGTTCGCCTCGTACGCCGAACGCGGGGAGGCCTTCGCCGCCGCGGTGAGGAGTCTGGATGGCTAGAGACGTCCGCGGCGGACCGCCCCGCTTCGGGGCGAAGGCCCAGAAGGCCGGTCGGCGTCCGCGCCCGGCCCGCGGGGACGCCGCCTCGCACGGGCGGATGACCCGCGCGGGATCCTCCGGCGGCGAGGTCGAACGCGCCCCCGTCCGCGCCGTCGACGCCCCCGGCCGGGAGCCCGCCGCCGTCGACCGCGACGTCCGGGACGCGATGCACCAGGCGATCGCGCTCATCCTCGTCTCGGCCACCGTCCTCCTGATCATCGGGATCGTGATGGTCTACTCGGCCACCGCCCCGTCGGCCATCAGATACGCGCACGCCAACGGCCTGCCCACCGCCTTCAACACGGCCAACGGGCAGCTCATGTACGCGGCGATCGGCGTCGTCCTGACCGCCGCGGCGGCCTTCGTCCCGCTGCGCCTGTACGAGCGCATGGCCGACGCGGTCTTCGTGTGCGGCATCCTCCTCCAGCTCGCCGTGCTCTCCCCTCTGGGAAGCGCAGTGGCGGGCAACACGAACTGGATCAGCCTGGGGCCCATTCGCGTCCAACCCTCCGAGTTCCTCAAGCTGGCCACGATCCTCTGGCTGGCCGCCCGGCTCGGCGGAATGCGACGGGACGACTGGCGGATCTCCTCGTTCCTCCTGCCGACGTGGTGGCCGTGGCCGGCGCATCTGCGCGGGCGCTACACCATGCCCGTCGGCACGGGGGCGATCGCCGCCCTGGCCGCGGTCCTGGCCGGCTTCGACATGGGGACCGCCATGGTCTTCGCCCTTATCTGCGCGGGCATCTTCTGGCTGGCGGGCATGCCCGGACGGTACTTCATGTGGATCGGCGGGCTCGGGGTCTTCGGGGCCGCCGTGCTCGTGGCCGTGAACCCGTCCCGGCTCACCCGGATCAAGGAGTACCTGGACACGCTGCTCAGCCAGCCGGACGCGCTCAACCCCACGCAGGCCGACTTCGCCCTGTGGGCCTTCGGCTCGGGCGGACTGTCGGGAGGCGGCCTGGGCACGGGAATCGAGAAGTGGCCGGGGAACCTGGCCGAGGCCCAGAACGACTTCATCTTCGCCGTCATCGGAGAGGAGCTCGGCATGTTCGGCTGCCTCGTCGTCGTGGCGATGTTCATCGTGCTCGGATGGGGCCTGGTGAGGATCTGCCTGGCGCACCCCTCGCGCTTCGCCTCGCTGGCGTGCGGCGGCATCGCCGTGTGGATGTGCGGCCAGGCGATAGCCAACATGCTCGTCGTCACCGGCGTGCTGCCCGTCTTCGGGGTCCCGCTGCCCCTCGTCTCGCAAGGGGGGTCGGCCGTCGTCGCCTGCCTGCTGGCCGTCGGCTTCGCCGTGGCGTGCGCCATGGACGCCCCCGGAGTGCGGGCCTCCTTCCGAGTCCCCAGGAGACTCGCCTACCGGGCCAGAGCCGTCGTGAAGGGATAGCCGATATGAGCCTGAGCTTCGTCCTGGCCGGCGGCGGCACCGCCGGCCATGTAACCCCGAATATTGCCTTGCTCCCGGCTCTTCGCGAGGCGGGCTATACAGTCCTCTACATCGGCTCCTACGCGGGCATGGAACGCAAATTAATCGAAGCGACCGGCACGCCCTACCGCGGCATTGCCTCTGGAAAACTGCGCCGCTACTTTGACTGGAAGAACTTTACCGACCCCTTCCGCGTCTTGAAAGGCTACGGCGAAGCCAAAACCATTCTGCGCGACTTTCAGCCGGATCTCATCTTCTCGAAGGGAGGCTATGTGGCAGTTCCCGTGGTGCGCGCCGCCAAGCGCCTCCACATCCCCGCTGTGATTCACGAGTCGGATATGACGCCGGGACTTGCAAACCGCCTCTCCTACAGCGCAGCTACCAAAATCTGCTGTAACTTTCCTGAGACACTTGCACTGCTTCCAAAGGATAAGGCTGTGCTCACCGGCTCGCCCATCCGCGCCGAGCTCCTCTCCGGCAGTCGGGAAGCAGCGCTTGCCCTGACCGGTTTCTCCGCAGAACGCCCGGTGCTCCTCGTGATTGGGGGCAGTCTAGGATCCCGCGCGGTCAATGCAGCCGTCCGCGACGCACTCCCCGAACTCCTGAAACAGTTTCAAGTACTGCACATCGCCGGCAAAAACAATCTGGATCCCGCGCTTGCAAATACGCCGGGTTATCTCCAATTTGAATATGTCTCGGAAGAACTGAAAGACTACTTTGCCCTCGCCGACATTATGGTGAGCCGCGCCGGTGCCAATGCGATCTGTGAGATTCTCGCACTTCGAAAACCCAATGTTCTGATACCGCTCTCCGCAAAGGCAAGCCGAGGCGACCAGATTCTGAACGCGCGCTCTTACGAAAAACAGGGCTACTCCCGCGTTCTCGAGGAAGAAGCCCTGTCGCGTGCAAATCTGCTCACCGCCGTGCAGGATACCTATGCCAATCGCGCACGCTACCTCGCCGCGATGGAGGCGGGCGGCGGTGCAAACGGTGTGGCTCAGGTCATGTCGGTGATTGAAGCTGTGGCTGCCGGACGCCGGTAAAAGAGAATTGCGAGCAAAAAGCCGACAAACAGACCGCCGGCATGCGCCGCGTTGTCGACGCCCTCCGAGCTGAAACCGACCAGCAGCATCACTCCCGAAAAGAAAAGCAGATTCCGGATGCGAAACTGCTCAAAGCACCCTCCGTTTCGCAGCAGGACCCAGATCAGGCCGCCGAGGACGCCAAACACTGCCCCTGAAGCGCCCGCGCTGACCACAGCCTGTCCGCTCCAGTACTCGACTGCCAACGAGCATGCCGAGGCGCCGATCGCGGAGAGCAGATAAAACAAGAGGTACTTTCCGCTCCCGAGCGCGTGCTCAAGACTGTCACCGGTGACAAAGAGCACGAACATATTATTGCCGAGATGCCGTATGCCAAAGTGCAGGAAAGCTGCCGTGAGCAGCCGCCAGTACTCATGCTTCTCTATGAGATAGGGGGTATAGCTCGCGCCGTAGCGGATCAGAACCTCGCTGTCACCCGCGCCGCCGCGGAGCGACACATAGAGAAAAATCAGTATATTGATTGTAATCAGCAGATCGGTGACCGGCGCATTGCGTTTTCTCCCGTACATTCGTCAGAGTGCCTTTCGGATACTCTCGGCAGTCGCCTTTAGTTCCTCTGTCTCTGCCTTGCCAGGCGTCCAGGCGACCATCTCCGGCCCGTTCTCATAGCGTGGAATCACATGAATATGGAAGTGAAAGACTGTCTGTCCTGCCGCCGTGCCATTGTTCTGCACAATGTTAAAGCCCGCCGCACCGAGCCCCTGCTGCATTGCCTTGCCGACCTTGCCCGCGAGCGCAAATGCCTCGCCGAGCGCCGCCTCGGGCATCTCCGTGATATCGCGATAGTGTTCCTTCGGCAGCACAAGGGCATGACCCTTTGCAGCAGGTCCCAGATCCAGAATTACGCGAAAATGCGCGTTCTCAAGGACTTCCGTCGACGGAATCTCACCATTTGCAATTTTGCAAAAAATACAGTCATTCTGTTTCATCTCATGCCTCCTCTTCCCGTCTGTTTTTATTTTCTGCAGTGCTGCCTTTACTTTACAGCACTGCGCTTTTTTTGTCCAATTTCAGGCAATCACCTCGCGCGCCGTCCATACCACATCAAACGGAGCTGCTGCCCACTATCTACTCTTCCCATATCTCGCCTCGCGCTTGCCATTTTGCGCACCATCCATACTGCTGCGCCGACTGTAACTACTTCCCTGCCATATGATTTACGAGCTGCGAAACATATAAGCGCTCCGACCATCGCACTCTCCAAACTCTCTGACAAAATTTTTTCAATTTTTTTGAAAACCTTTGAACCTTTTTTCCGCTTTGACCGTCCTTATATATGTACGACGAAAGGAGAGACCATGAAGTCCTTGGAAGTATTTTACGCTTCGCTTCGGGAACAACTGTCTGAAACGGTTTGTGCAATGCAGGATGCGGGAGATGCTGCGCTTCTGGCAGAAATTGATGCTGCCATTTTGCGCCTCCGCACCACACAGTTGCTCTCCGTCGGAGACCAGCTGTATCTCCGAAACTCTCTTTTCAATTCCTTTCGCAGACTGGACATACTCCAGGAACTTCTTGATCAGAAAGATGTCACGGAAATCATGGTGAATGGCAAAGACCGGATTTTTGTGGAGCGGCGCGGCAAGGTGGAGCGCTGTGACCTGCATTTTTCGAGTGAAGAACAGTTGGAGGATATGATTCAGCGCATTGTGAGCCGCGTGAATCGCAGTGTCAATGTCTCCACGCCGATTGCGGACGCCCGGCTCCCCGACGGCAGCCGGGTTCATATTGTGCTGCCGCCGATCTCCCTCGGCGGTCCCGCTGTCACCATACGGAAATTCCCGGAGCCCATCACGATGGAAGCACTGATTGGTTTCGGAACGCTGACAGCCGAGGCCGCCGCCTTTCTGAAAAAAGCGGTCACAGCCGGTTATAACATCTTCATCAGCGGCGGCACCAATTCCGGCAAAACGACCTTTCTGAACGCGCTCTCCGCCTTCATCCCGGCCTCGGAGCGCGTCATCACCATAGAGGATTCCGCGGAACTGCAACTCCTTCACATCGAAAATCTGGTGCGACTCGAGACCAGAAATCGCACGGCGGAAGGCGAAGGGCAGGTTCGCATTTCGGATCTGATCCGCGCAAGCCTTCGCATGAACCCCGACCGCATCATTGTCGGCGAAGTGCGCGGCGCCGAGGCTCTTGATATGCTGCAGGCGATGAATACCGGGCACGACGGCTCGCTCTCAACCGGCCATGCCAATTCTGCCACTGACATGTTGACGCGGCTCGAGACCATGGCACTTGGCGGCGCCAATCTTCCGCTCGCCGCGATTCAGCGGCAAATTGCAAGCGCACTGGATCTCATTGTACACCTCGGCAGGCTACGCGACCGGAGCCGCCGTGTGCTCTCCATCTCAGAAATCGGGGGTGTCTCGCATGGCGAAATTTCACTGCATGATCTCTTTACCTTTCAGGAAGAAAAAGAGCAGGACAGCTTCCGAGTCCGCGGAGAACTCCACGCGGTCGGAAGCCTCAAGCGCCGCAGCAAGCTCGACGCTGCCGGTCTCATCCTATAAACGCTACACCCTTTCTCTTCCGGAATACTTCCAGCTTCTGTTTCGCGCACTTCTCATCACAGCGCTCTTTACCTTTGTCTTTTACCGGAAGCTTCTCTTTTTTCTACTCCTGCTTCCCCTCTCCATTTTCTTTCCCTTCTCCCAGCGAAAGGCTCTCGCCGCAGTGCGGCAGAGAAAGCTCCTGCTCGCCTTCCGCGAGGCTCTCTCCCTGCTCGCCTCCTCGCTGAGCGCAGGTTACTCCCTTGAAAATGCGCTCCGCGAAAGTCTCAGCGAGCTCACTGTTCTCTATGGCAGCCAAGCACTCATTGTCCGCGAATTTTTGTATCTGCTGCGGCAGGTTGAAATGAACATTCCCCTGGAACAGGCAGTTGACGATTTCGCACGGCGCAGCGGGCTGGACGACATCAAGACCTTCGCCCGAGTGCTCCGCATTGCGAGGAAGTCCGGCGGCGATCTCGCCGGAATCCTGCGCCATACCAGCGAAGTAATCGGCGACCGCATCCAGATCAAAGAGGAAATCCTGACTTTGACCGCAGCGCGGCGTTTTGAGCAGCGCGTCATGAACCTCGTGCCGCTCTTTATGATTCTCTATGTCGATTTCTCTTCCCCCGGCTTTTTTCGAGTGATGTATGAGACCCTGCTCGGGCGCATCGTGATGACCCTCTGTCTCGCAACTTATCTCTTTGCACTCTATCTCTCGCAGCGCATCTCTTCCATTTCCCTCTAGGATCTGCCATGAAAAAACGACTGTTCTCACTGATCAAACGCTATCGCGCCCCCTGTCTCTGCCTAGCCGCAGGCTTCGCCCTCTCTCTGTTTGCAGCAGGGCAGAGCCATTCCTCCGCCTCCCTGGAAGGCGCTGCGAGCCTGCCTCGGAATTCCTATGGCGGCACAGACGCCCACTATGACCTGATTGTCGAAGGGCTCAGCGACGGCGAGACGGAACTCTGCTTGCCCGTGCAGGCGCGGCGCTATACGGATTCTGAATTTGCTGCAGCAGCAGAGCGCTGTATGGAGAAACTGCCGCTTGCCATCTTGAATGGCAACGCCTCGCTTGTGGAAATCCGCGGCAGGCTCGACTTGCCCGCCTTTTTCCCGGAAGAAGGGCTCTCGGCAAGCTATCTCTCCTCTGACCCTTCGCTGCTCGACAGCTACGGCGGCGTGAACAATGCCACGCTCGCTGCTCCGGCAGAGGTGACCCTGACTGTGACCCTGCGCGACAGTCCCGCACGCGAGGGTCTACAATTCTTATTGCCGCTCACGATTCTGCCACCTGCCATGAAGCCGACGGCGCAGCGCACCAGGGACTTTCTCTCCTATCTGAATGCCGAAGATCAGCGGCAGGCAACAGCGCCCGCGCTCTCCCTCCCCCGGGAATATGAGGGGCACCCGCTTCGTTATCGCGAAAAGAAACGTCATGAGGCGCGTATTTTTCTCCTGCTCGGTGCCGTCGCCGCGCTGCTGTTCCTCCTGAAAGAAAGGCAGGACAGCGCTGCAAAAGCCAGTGCGCGGCGGGAACAGCTCCTGCTCGACTATCCAGAACTCGTGTCCAAGCTACTTGTACTGCTCGGCGCGGGGATGAATGCCCGCAACGCCTTGCTTTCGATCGCCGCAGATTACAGCGCCGAGCAGCGAGCAAAGCCAGCGCCCCGCCCCGCCTATGAGGAACTCACAGCAGCCCTGCTCCTGCTCCGCGCCGGGGAGAGCGAGAGCCGCATGTACCGCGCCTTTGGGCGCGCCTGTGGGCTCCGGCAGTATATGAAACTCGCCTCTCTCCTCGAGCAGAACCAGAGAACCGGTGTCGCCGCCCTTCGCAATATTCTTTCCGCCGAGATGACACTCGCCTGGGAGGAGCGGAAAAATCTGGCGCGGCGTCTCGGCGAGGAAGCTGGAACCAGGCTTCTGCTCCCGCTCTTTCTCATGCTTCTGGTCGTCATGATTGTCATGGTTGTCCCCGCTTTTTTCAGCTTCTCATAAAATAAATTCAGGAGGTTTGTCATGAAACGATTTGCGACAGGATTTTTTGATGCAGAAGATGGTTTTTCCACGATTGAACTGATTCTGATTCTCGTGGTGCTCGTAACCTTGGTGGTGCTCTTTAAGGGGCAGGTCATTGCCCTCCTGAACCGCGCCTTCGGTGAGATCAACAACCAGGCCGGCAAGGTCTACTGATGCGCTGCCGTTGCTCGATAACCCTGTTTCTCGCGCTGGTTCTAACCTCCTGCTGCGCCCTCATCTGTGCGCTGCTTGAGAGTGCGCGGACAGCTGGAGCCCGCTACTATGCTGGTCTCGCTGCCAATGCCGCCGTGGATTCCCTGCTCTCCCGCTATGACCTCTCCCTCTTTAAGCGGTACCGCATTCTGGCCTACCGCTATCCGGGCGACACGTACTGCGCGTCAGAACTTACGCGCGCAGTGCAGTCCTACCAGCAGAACGCTGGGCGCTACTCCTTTTTTGACGCGACCATACACCCGCTCGAAACAGATTTTCTGAGCGACGGCGGTGCACTCTGGCTGGAGCAGGAAATGCTCGATTATATGAAGACGCAGCCTGGAGACAGCGCGCCGCTGTCCCCCTCCCTACTCACACAGTATCAGCCCGCGTTGGAACACGCTGAGCTCGTTGCACCCGCTGTGGCAGCGCTTGCGCCCCTCTTTGCCGATGCTGCGGAGAGCGAAGCGCTGTATTTCCAGCTGGAACAAAGTCTTCTGGATGCCGGGCGTGAAAAGGATACCGCCGCCGCCGCACTCGCCGACGGCAATCTCACTGCTTTTTCAGAACACGCCACTGCTCTTTCCGCTGCTCTGCAGCGCGCTGAACATGTCGCAACCGACTGTCTGAACCGCTCCTCGCAGTTTATGACTGCCACAGCACAGTTCTCCTTTGCAGGCCATGCGGAAGAGGCGGCGCTCCTGCCGCTTCATGAGACACTCTCTGAGACGGCTGTCGCCTTTTACGCGCGACAGCCAGATATCTCTGCTGCCAAAGCAGCTGCGCCGACGCTCGCCGCGACCGTATCTGCCTTTGAGACGGCTGCCGCCGAACTTGCCGCGCGCATTGCCGAAGCCGCCGAGGATGACGATGACGAAGATGGCATGGGGATCGACGCCGACGCGCTCTGGCAGGCGCTCGCCGCTGACTTTTCCGCTGCGCTCAGTCTGCCCTCTCTCGCCGCTGCCTCTGGGCTACGGCAGGATGCCCCTCTGCTCTCCCTCGCTGCCCTGCTTGGCGCCGAGGCCGAAACCCGAGAGGCGCTCTGCCTCCCGCAAGGCGCTGCGCTTCCCGCCGGAAGCCTGACCCGTTCTGATCTTCCGTCCGCGCAGCTCGCAGCCGCAGAACCAGGTGCCGCGCGCAGTGAAGAAGACAGCTGTCTCTTTGCACACTATGCCGCGGCCTTTTTCCCCTGCTTTTTGACAAAAGACAGCGATGCCGGAAAGCCAGGGCTTGCTCTCCAGCTTGAATATCTCAGCGCCGGTAAGCAGCGCGACCGCGAGAACTTCTCTGCCGTCTGCACCCGTCTCTTTGCAGATCAGGAAAGTCTTCGCCTGCTCGCACTCCTCTCCGATGTGTCGGCAATACAGTGCGCGCAAAGCGCTGCCGGCAGTCTCTGCACTGCGGCTGCCAGCCCCAGACTCCGCGCCCTGCTCTGCTTTCTTTTTCTCTATGCGATGGCAGACTTTGACAGTCTCACAGACTTATCTCTGCTGCTCGCCGGGCAAACAGCCCCCTTGTTCGTGACAACCCCCGTGCCGCGCATATCAATCGCGCAGCTCCTACAGGACAGCAGCTTTCAGCCCGTCGCTGCAGCTGCATCTGACAGCGCAGAGGGTCTCTCTTACACAGAGGCACTGCTCTTTTTCTACCTGCAGACACCACGCGCTGTCCGGAATTATCACATGCTAGATCTCATGGAAACTGCGCTCTCCACATCAGAGACGCCCTTCCGAATTACACACTGCCTAGTTTCGCTCCGCGCAGAGCTAAAGTGCAATTCCTCACATCTCTTCACCGCGCTCTTCTCTCTGCCTTCTGCGGCGCCAAAGCAGTTTCAGATTTCTGTGCAAAGCACCCGCGCCTATTGAGGGCGCGCGCGGCGTTTCAACCTTGCGTTTCTGTGAACAGAGGAGACGGCCACATGAAAACCACTGTCAATCAAAATCGGATAACAGCTCTCCAGGCACAATCCCGACCTTCCGTCTTATTCTCTCTTCACAGGAGCGCAGTGCTGAGGCGCTGCGCCCGGCTCTCTGCCTCGCTCACTGTGGAGGCAGCGCTCGTGCTGCCTCTCTTTTTATTTGTACTTCTCCTCTTCTCTCTGCCCTTTCGCATCATGACGACCGAGCGGCAGATGCAGCGCGCCGCCGAAACCGTCTGTGCCCGCGCAGCTGCCCTGGCTGCGCTGCCAACGCCCGAGGCCACACAATATACTTCTTCGCTCAGCGCGCAGGCGCTCAAGGCCGCGCGCGCCGCTGTCTCCGACCCACATCTCAGCGCGCTCAGTGCAGAGCGCTCCAGCTTCCTCGCAGATGGCGAAACCGTATGCGTCGCGCTAGACTACAGCTACACCATTCCCATTCCTCTCTTCCCTCTGCCTGCACTTCGCTCAAGCCGCACTGCGACGCGGCGCGCCTGGATTGGAGAGACCAATCCGGAGAATTGCATCACCGCGATTCCCGAAGAGGAGATTGTCTATATCGGCAGGCACTCCACCCGCTACCATAAGAGTGCCCGCTGTCACTATCTCTGCAACGACCTGCATGCCGTATCTCTTCCCGCGGCCATGGCCGCGCGCAATGCCTCTGGCGGCCGCTATCACGCCTGCCCGGTCTGCGCCCGCACTGCAACTGGTGGCACAGTCTATCTGATGCCGAGCGGCACAGCCTGGCACACGGATCCTGCCTGCCGTGCCATCCGCGCTTATGTCCGCGCCGTGCCAAAACGCGAGGTGGAACAGCTTGGCCCCTGCAGCTACTGTTACCCCTGAAAGGAGTTTCTGATGTTTACCACAACCCCCTGGGGCTGCTTCAGTCTCGCACTGTTCTCGATTGCCTGCGCGCGCGAAGATTTTCTCCACAAAGCGGTTCCCTTCCGTTTTTTTGAAATTCTGTTTGTCCTGGAGGCGCTCTTTTACCTGTGGCAGTTCTTCTGTGGCGCTGTTCCTCTGCCCGCAGAGCTTCTGCTCTCGCTCTGCCTGTCGCTTCCACTGCTCGCCTTTTCTCTGCTCTCTCATGAAGCGCTGGGACTCGGCGACGCACTGTTTCTGCTCTGCTTTGGCCTCGGCGCCGGTTTTCACCAACTGCTGTTTCTCCTGACAACCGGCTTTCTTTCAGCGGCGCTCCTCGCCCTTTTCCTGCTCTTCCTCCACTTTGGACGCCCGCGGAAAACCGGAACAGAACGCCTCCCCTTAATTCCCTTTTTTCTGCTTCCCGCCCTCTTTTGTCTCTTTAGCGCTGGCAGGACTCTGCTATGAAACAGCTTGCTTCCGCGCGTTTTCGCGCTTCTCTTACAGTCGAGGCCCTCTATGTATTTGCACTTCTCTTTTTGTCGCTCACCGCTGCGACCCGCTTTGTCTATCGGGAACAGGCGCGCTGTGTCTCAGGCTTTTTGCTAGAAGACCTTGCCGTACAAGCTTCTCGCTTTGATGCCCGCACCAGCGATGCCGCTGCTGCACCGTCAGAACTAAAGGCACGCTATCACGACCGCCTCTCTTCCATGCTGCCCCTGAACGAAAGCCGTTTCATCATCTGGTGCGGAAAGGAAACGGGTGGCGTCGAACTCTATGCACCGCAGTTCTCTGCGCGCATTGAATATCAACTGCTGCTCCCGGAGACAGCACTGCGCGGCGCGGAGCCTCTCCCAAACAGCACCCAGGAGGTCAACCCATGATAAAACTCGTGCACAGCGCTTCCCACAGCGCCCTTGAACTTTCTCTCTCTCCCGCCGATGCGTCCGGCTTTCCGCGCCGTATGCTCGAAGAAAATCACATCCCCGGCTTTCTGCCGCTCCGCCCCTCCAGTGAAGCAACGCCGCAGACACTCTCTTACGATGTGACCGGTCTCCTCTCTCTCTCTGACGCCGCCAGCGAGCAGAAACTCCGCGCTGCCGACCTCCGCCGCCTGCTGCTCTATCTGCTCCACGCGCTCTCCCGCCTTCCGACCTATCTTCTAACTCCGGAGGGGCTGGTGCTCGACACCGCTGCCATCTATTTGGAGCCTCAGAGCCGCGCCCCTTGCTTTCTCTACCATCCCGGACAGCATGCAGACTTCTCCGGAAGTCTCTCAGCCTTTTTGCATGAGCTGCTCTCTCTGACCGATCAGAGCGAGGCGCGACACATGGTACTCGCCTATCGCCTCTATCAGGAAAGCCTCTCGCACCCGCATTCTCTCGACTATCTGGAGCGCATTCTTACTGCCGCAGAGCCGCTTCCCCGCGCTGAGGCCCCTGTCACCGAAACCGCACCGCCGCTTGACCCTCTGGTCAGTGAAATTCGGGAAGTCAGCGCCGAGGAGCTCCCGCAAAAAAAGAACGGCGGATTACTCCGCCGCCTCTTTCACCGCGCAGAAGAACGGAACCGTCCCGCAGAAGATACCGTTTTTTTAGAGGCACTCCGTGAACCCTGATTCTTCTTCGCTGCAGGCTTTTTGTCTGTCCGCTTCTTCTTTTTTGCCGCGATTCCCTTATTCTCATTAAATTCAAAAATCCGCACGCCGTATGCCGACAGCGGCACTGCCAGATAAAAGGGTCTCTGGTCGCACTCGCCCGGCTTTGCGCGATATGACACCGTGCGCTTTCCCCGCAGCGCATAGAGCCCCTCGCACTCATCCAGAAGCAGCCGGTAACTGCCGGCATGCGGCACACCGACGCGGTAATCCTCACGCGCGACCGGTGTGAAATTAATCACAAAGAGCAGCGACTTCTGCTGGCTCTCATCCCGACGGAGGAAGGAGAAAATCGAGCGGTCTGCATCATTCGCATTGATCCACTCGAAGCCTTTCCAGTCATTGTCCAAGCGGTACAGCGCCGGATGTGAACGATAGAGATGTAACAGCCCCCGCACAAAGTTTTGCATATCCTGGTGCGGTGCCTCGTTTAACAGCTCCCAGCTCAGCGAGACTTTCTCATCCCACTCGTGCCACTGTGCAAATTCCTGCCCCATGAAGAGCAGCTTCTTGCCCGGATGCCCGATCATATAACTGTAGCCGCACTTCAAATTCGAGAACTTATCCTCATAGATGCCAGGCATTTTGTTGATCATCGAGCACTTGAGGTGCACGACTTCATCATGCGAGAGCACCAGCACATAATTCTCGCTCGTGAAATAGGTGAGACCAAAGGTCATCTTATTGTGGTTGTCACGCCGGAAGTAGGGATCCAGCTTCATGTACTCGAGGAAGTCGTGCATCCAGCCCATGTTCCACTTGAAAGTAAAGCCGAGGCCATTGTCCTCCGGGCGATGCGTAACCATGGGCCAAGCCGTGCTCTCCTCGGCAATGATCATGCTGCCGTCTTTCCGTCCACTGATCACAGAGTTCAGGTGCTTGAAGAACTCAATGGCCTCAAGATTCTCATTGCCGCCGTAGCGGTTCGGGCACCACTGCCCGCTCTGTCTGCCGTAATCCAGATAGAGCATCGACGCGACAGCGTCCACGCGTAGGCCGTCCACATGGTACTCATCTATCCAGTAGAGCGCATTCGCAATCAGAAAGTTCTTGACCTCTGTCTTTCCATAGTCAAAGACCTTTGTGCCCCAGTCCGGGTGCTCGCCCTTTCTCGGATCGGCATACTCATAGAGCGCCTGTCCGTCGAAATCAGCGAGACCAAAGGCATCGCGCGGGAAATGCGCCGGCACCCAGTCGAGAATCACGCCAATGCCCGCCGCATGCAGACAGTCAACAAAGGCTTGAAATTCCTTCGGGCTGCCATAGCGGGAAGTCGGCGCATAATAGCCAGTCACCTGATAGCCCCAGCTCCCGTCAAACGGATATTCCGCGATGCCCATGAGTTCCACATGGGTATAGCCCATATCCCTCACATAGACCGAGAGCTCGCGCGCCAAAGCCCCATAGGAGAGGAAGCCATCCCGCTCGTTTTCATCGCCCCGCCGCCAAGAGCCCAGATGACACTCATAAATGCTGAGCGCTTCCTTCCGCGGGTCCTGTTTTGCCCTCTGCTGCATCCACACCTTGTCCTTCCACTGGTAGCTCCAGGGCTCGTCCGTGAGCCGCGATGCTGTGCCGGGACGGAATTCCGCCGCGCGCGCATAGGGATCGGCCTTGTATAAGAGCTCTCCGGCAGCACTCTTTAGCAGAAACTTATAGAGCATACCAGCCTTGAGGCCCGGGATAAAGCATTCCCAGATGCCGCCCTCAAAAATTTCCGCGCACGGATTTGCCTCTGCCCGCCAGTCATTGAACTCGCCGACCACACTCACTTCGCGCGCATGCGGTGCCCAGACCGCAAAGTAGTAACCTTCCACACCGTCCCGCGTCATGGGATGTGCGCCAAGTTTCTTATAAATCTCATAGTGCGTACCCTGCCCGAATAGATAACAATCCGTCTCTGTGATGAAACCCATACCTCTGTTGACTTCTGCCATACTCCCTCCGCGCAACGATTGTATTTTATACTACAAGTATAGCTTTTTTTCTGACGTTTGACAAAGAAAGAAAAGGAGGTTTTCGTGTTTTTACAACTCTCGCCGCTCGCCCTCTTTTTGCCACTTTTCTCAATTACGGACCTGAAAGAACGCCGTATTCCGAACTGCTTTCTCCTGCTGGCTCTGCTGCCGGGCATGACCGCCCTAAATCTCCTCTTTTTGCTGCGCCTCTGCCTCACTGTTCTTCTGTTTTATCCCTGCTTCCGCCTGCATCTGATCGGCGCGGGCGATGTAAAGCTCCTTGGCCTCTGCTGCGCCTATCTGGGGCTCTCCGCCTTTCTGGGCTTCTTCTTTTTGAGCTTGCTCTCCGCTGCGCTT